>JAFSQZ010000114.1 GCA_017446355.1 Neisseriaceae bacterium | reverse complement strand
TTCTTGACGCAATAATTCGCGCATATCGTTTTCCAGCACATTTAACGCACGTTTAGCATCTTGTGCGTTTTTACCCACAACATCTAAATATACTTTCACTTTTGGTTCTGTGCCAGATGGACGAATAATCACGCGGTTGCCATTATTTAAATGGTAGACCAAAATATTATGGGGTTCTTGATGATTGATATAATCTTTATACGCCGTCATTTTTTGTGTACCAATGGCTTGTGGTGGCGCTTGGCGAAAAGCGTTCATTAGTGCGGCAATATCATCTAACACTTTGAAACGTAAAGAAATTTGTGTACTGTCAAACGCACCAAATGTTTCGGTAAACGATTGAATATAATCGTGCAAACTTTTACCTGCTGCTTTTAATTGACACACCAAATCCACAAAAGCCACCGCCGCCGAAATACCGTCTTTATCCGCCACTTTTTCAGGGTCAACCAAGTAACCTAATGATTCTTCAAAACCATAAATCATATTTTTCACTTTGGCGATGTATTTAAAACCTGTAAACGTTTCTTCGTGCGTTAAATCATAATGTTGCGCAATTTTTGCCAAAGCAGGCGTAGAAACCAGTGAACACGCTAACGCGCCTTGTTTGCCTGTTTGTTTCGCCTGTTGCGCAACATACCAAGCCAAATAGCAACCAATTAAGTTGCCGTGAATACTGTGCCAATTTCCTTGTTCATCAGGCAAAGCCACTGCAAAACGATCGGCATCAGGGTCGTTTGCAATAATCAATTCTGCATTATGCTGTTTGGCCAGCGCAAAAGCTAAATCCAACGCGCCTTTTTCTTCTGGATTGGGAAAAACAACCGTTGGAAATTGTGCATCAGGTTCCGCTTGTTCTGCCACAATATGTGGTAAAGGCAATTGTGCTGCCTGAAAAGTTTTTAGCAAAATATCTTTGCCCACGCCATGTAAAGCAGTATAAACAAAATTCAGTTCTGTTTTTGGCGCACGCGCTATTTTTGCTGTGGCAGCAACATAAGCATCAATCACAGTTTCATCTAACACCGTGAAATCATCGCTTTTCGGATAATCGTTAATATTGATTTGTGCTGCCAAATCAATGGCTTCGGCAATATGTGCATCTATCGGCGAAACAATTTGCCCACCACCGTGCTGCTTGCCCAAATAAACTTTATAGCCATTGTCGTGTGCAGGATTATGGCTAGCGGTAACCATCACGCCTGCGTGGCAATCAAAATAACGCAAGGCAAACGCCAAAACAGGCGTGGGCAAAGGACGTGGCAACAACAAGGTTTTAATGCCAGCACCTGCCATAATTTGGGCGGTGTCTTGCGCAAAAATCGCTGAATTTTTGCGCCCATCATAGCCAATCACAATAGAAGGCTGTTGATGATTTGCCAACAGGTAATCCGCTAAACCTTTCGCCGTTTGCATCACCAAAACACGGTTCATACCATTACAGCCTGCCTGTAAACGTCCACGTAAACCAGCCGTACCAAATTGCAAACGTGATGTAAACAATTGTTTTAATTCATTCTGTGCATCGGTTTGATTTTCTTTGGCACGTTCAATCAATGTTTTTAATTGCTGACGCGTTTCGGTATCGGGATCTTGATTCAGCCAATTTTGCGCTTGTTCTAATAATGGTTTCATTTACTGCTTTTACCTTTCTTTCAACCTTTAATCTACCCTGCCTGAAAACTTGTTATAACGATGATTTTATTGTGGCTCTACTTCAAAAATTTGACGCAAGTACGCCAAGAAAGTGCTGTTATCAGACATTGTTTTACCTGGACTATCAGAAAGTTTGGCAACCGATTGTCCGTTGCATTCCACTAATTTCAATACGATATTTAAGGTTTTGTGTCCCATATCATTGGTGAAATTTGTGCCAATGCCAAAATTCGGTTTAAAGCGGTCTTTAAAATATTGATAAATTGACCAAGCGCGTTCTAAATCCAAACCATCAGAGAACGTTAATGTTTTGGTGCGCGAATCAATACGCAATTTTTTATAGTGTTCATAGGCTTTGTCGCCCCACACGTAAGGGTCGCCACTGTCGTGGCGCAAACCGTCAAACAGTTTGGCAAAATAAAGGTCAAAATCACGCAAAAATGCGTCCATACCCACAACATCGGTGAGCGCAATACCTAAATCTCCACGATATTCGCGTACCCAACTTTCTAATGCGGCTTTTTGAAAATCACGTAAACGCACGTTTAATGCTTGAAATGCTTGCAAAAATTCGTGCGCCATTGTGCCAATAGGAACAAGACCGAGTTTTTTGGCAAGATAAACGTTG
This sequence comes from Neisseriaceae bacterium, assembly GCA_017446355.1. GTDB lineage: Bacteria > Pseudomonadota > Gammaproteobacteria > Burkholderiales > Neisseriaceae > RGIG3394. Next base: position 4,362 of record JAFSQZ010000114.1, on the reverse strand, counting down.
CTGGTGCCACGAAAAACATTTGGTGCCGTTTCAGCAAAGGTTTTTACAACGTGTTCTTGCCAAGCAAGTGTGTAACGACGGCGTGTACCAAAATCTGATACCACGAAAGGTGGTTCGTCAGGGTGGTCAAAATTATGTTGTTGATAGCTTTTCATTAAAGCCACTTTGGCATCTAAACGGCGTTGTCCTTCTACAAGCACTTCTGGCGTTTCTAAACGGCGGAAATAGAGTTCGTTAACAATGGCAAGAATGTAAATTTCAAAAAACATTGCTTGCAATAATGGTCCTTCCACACGAATATTAAGTCTGTGTTGTTCATCGGTGGATACGTGTACAAAACGGCGTTTAAGCTGGAAAAGTTCCAAATAATCTACAAAATCGCTTTTGATAAATCGTAAAGAACGCAAATATTCCAATTCGTCTGCGCGAAATTGACATTCACACAAGGCATCTAGTTCTTTTTCTAAATCTTCTTTGATTTGAGCAAGTGGATAAACCGTGTCTTCGTTGTTGCGACAGCGAAATTCATACGCACCGTGTGTTTGTGGAAATTGATGCAACATCACTTGTAGCATCGTAAATTTATATAAATCGGTATCCAATAAAGAATGAATAATAGGCATTTAAAATTCCTTGATGAGTTGTGTTTTCAGGCAGCCTGAAAGCAGGTGGCACAGTTGACTAAAAATGTACGCCAAAATTTGCTTGAAACAAAGCACAAGTACGGCGTTCTCGTCCACGACGACGATTGTTTTGCAATACAGAATCGTGGTTTATGGTAACGTTTGCTGGCTGATAGGGTTTGTTTGGCGAGATTTGATTTTGACGGCGCACTCGCGCTACTCGTTTGCTTTCTTGTTTATTTTCTTGTTCGTTCATAGCAGTATGGGCTGCCTGACGCTCACCTATTTGCCAATGGGGTTCAAAACCTTCAATCCGCGATACAGGTAAATGATTGCCTGTTAATGCATTGATGGCGTGATACATTTTTTCTTCATCGGCTTGCATTAACGAAATCGCCACACCATTTGCACCAGCGCGTCCTGTTCGTCCAATTCGGTGAACGTAATCTTCGGCTTGAGTCGGCATTTCATAGTTAATCACAAACGGCAATTCAGCAATATCCAGACCACGTGCGGCAACATCGGTTGCAACCAGTACACGTAGGCTACCTTCTTTAAATTTTGCCAATGTTTCTAAACGTGCTTGTTGTGTTTTATCACCGTGAATAGCAGAAACTGACAATTCACGACTCATTAAATCGCGTGTAACCATTTCTGCAGATTGCTTGGTTTTGCAAAACACAATCACTTGTGGCATTCTTAAATACTTAATCAAACGTTCCAACAATTCACGTTTACGGTGAGCGTCCACCGCAATAATGTGTTGTTCTACGTTTGCATTGGTGGCGTTTTGTGCAGCAACTTCTATTTTTTCAGGCTGCTGCATAAAGTCTTGTGCTAACTTGCGAATTTCAGGAGAAAACGTTGCCGAAAATAATAAGGTTTGTCGCGTTTTTGGGAGCATTCGCATAATCGTGCGAATATCGTCAATAAACCCCATATCTAACATACGATCGGCTTCGTCTAACACCACAATTTCTACTTTATTTAATTGGATATTTTTTTGTTTGACGTGGTCTAACAGTCGTCCGACTGTTGCCACCACAATTTCACAACCTGCGCGTAAACTTTCGGTTTGTTTGTCCATATTTACGCCACCGAATAATACGGTGTGGCGCAAGGGAAGATGTTTAATATAATTTTGCGTATTGGTGTTGATTTGACTGGCAAGTTCTCGAGTAGGCGTGAGTACCAACATACGAACAGGGTGCATCGCTGGTGATGCGCTTGGATTAGCATAGCGTTTTAAACGCTCTAAACTGGGCAACATAAATGCAGCCGTTTTGCCTGTACCTGTTTGTGCTGCGGCGATTAAATCGTGTCCTGCCAATGCTTTGGGAATAGCGGCTGCCTGAATAGGTGTAGGTTGTTCATAACCTTGCTCAACCAATGCGTTAATAATTTCGGTTCCTAAACCTAACATTGAAAAAGAAACAGACATTGTGTTTTCCATATTGAATATTGGGTATTGAAAAGCGAGCTGTTTTTATTTTTCAGGCAGCCTGAAAGTTTTTTAAAACCTGCTTTTCATTTATTTAACAAAATATGCTGAAAAACGAAAAAAAGCAGACAGTCATCAACAATCTGCTTTTTAAACGTATTTCAGACACATAAACAACTCATTAAGTTAAGCGGCATCCAAATCACGCTCTGCATCAATTAAAGCACGACGCGCCAAAGCTAAATTGGATTTAGAGTGTTCCAAGATGGTGTAAAAAAACAAACCATCAAATGCTTTTAATGGACGCATTAAATGATATTGTTTGTTTAAAGTAATCAATATATCCTCAATTGAATCTTGCAAGCCCACCATTTTTACTGATTTCATTTTTGCACGCATTACTTCTGTACTACCCGCAGCACAAGTTTCCAAATCAAAATCAAGTAAAGAAGTGCTGCCTGCAAACATCATACCGCTTTCATAATCCACTATGGCAGCTGCCACAGTGCCATCAATATTTAATAATGAGGATACGGTTTGTTCAAAATTCACGTTAAAACTCCTTAAATGGATTGATGAGCACGAGATAACTTTTAAGATTTACGTTCGATAAACGTTTTGCAGAAAAATAGTTAGTTTGTTGTCAAACGCTTATCTAAAATTTGTATCCACTCATAATGCACAACAAAATCATTTATCAAAAAGCAAAAATTATGCAGATTTTAAAGGCTACTGGCTCATTTAGTCAAAGTTTATTCAAAAAATACCACAAAATTGAGAGCATATGAAGAAAAAACATTTTTCAAAGTGATTTATTTTCTATATACATCAATCAGTTAATAATTGAACAATGCAAAAAATTATCTCAACTAAAATCGTGTTAGAATGCGAGCATTTTCCGCGTTGTCAAGAACACAACATTTTCTTTCAACTCAATACATTATTATTTTCAAACAAACCATGACACAAGACAAAATTCTGATTCTGGATTTCGGTTCTCAAGTAACCCAACTGATTGCTCGCCGTGTACGCGAAGCACACGTTTATTGCGAACTACATTCTTTTGATATGTCATTAGACGAGATTAAAGCCTTCAATCCAAAAGGCATTATTTTATCGGGCGGACCTAATTCCGTTTACGATTCCGATTACCAAGCAGACACAGGAATATTTGATTTAGGCATACCTGTGTTAGGCATTTGTTACGGTATGCAATTTATGGCACATCATTTGGGCGGAGAAGTTCAGGCAGGCAATCAACGTGAATTTGGTTACGCACAAGTTACCACCATTGATTGTGAATTAACGCGTGATATTTTTGATGCTCAACCCAATACATTAGACGTTTGGATGAGTCATGGCGATAAAGTTGCCAAGCTGCCTGAAGGTTTTGTGGCAACAGGTAACACACCCTCTTGTCCAGTTGCCATTATGGAACATTCTGGCAAAAAATTTTATGGTATCCAATTTCACCCAGAAGTAACCCACACCAAACAAGGTCGCGCATTGCTAAACCGTTTTGTCTTGGATATTTGTGGCGCAAAACCTTCTTGGACAATGCCAAACTATATTGACGAAGCCATTGCCAAAATCCGCGCACAAGTTGGTAATGATGAAGTTATTTTGGGTTTATCGGGTGGTGTGGATTCATCGGTTGCTGCTGCCTTAATTCATCGCGCCATTGGCGACCAATTAACTTGCGTGTTTGTGGATCACGGTTTATTGCGTTTAAACGAAGGCAAAAACGTTATGGATATGTTTGCACGCAATTTAGGTGTAAAAGTCATTCACGTTGATGCCAGTGAACAATTTATGAGCAAACTTGCGGGCGTAACCGACCCCGAAAAAAAACGCAAAATCATCGGTGCAGAATTTATAGAAGTTTTTGATGCAGAAGAGAAAAAACTCATCAACGCCAAATGGTTAGCACAAGGCACCATTTATCCAGACGTTATTGAATCAGCAGGCGCAAAAACCAAAAAAGCCCACGCCATTAAATCACACCACAACGTTGGTGGGCTGCCTGAAAATATGAAACTCAAACTGCTTGAACCTTTGCGCGACTTATTTAAAGACGAAGTGCGCGAACTAGGTGTTGCACTGGGTTTGCCACGAGAAATGGTGTATCGCCACCCATTTCCAGGACCTGGTTTGGGCGTGCGCATTTTAGGTGAAGTCAAACGTGAATATGCTGATTTACTGCGTCAAGCAGACGATATCTTTATCCAAGAATTGCGCAACACCATAGACGAAAAAACAGGCAAATCTTGGTATGACTTAACCAGCCAAGCATTCGCC
>JAFSQZ010000012.1 GCA_017446355.1 Neisseriaceae bacterium | reverse complement strand
CCATTATGGGCAATTTTGCCATTAACGTTGGCAGTTGCCAGTGCGTGGGCGCAAGATGAACTTATTTCGCCCGCTGAATTAGAAACGGTGGTGGTAACTGCTGTGCCACAAGATAAGGCGGGTGTGGTGCAGTTTAAGACCAAAACGGCGATTCAGCCTTTGCCTGCTAATGACGGCGCGAGCGTGTTGTTAACTGTGCCTAATATGAGCGTTATCCGTAAAGGGGGGACTTCTGGCGATCCTTTGTTTCGTGGTTTAGGCGGTTCGCGTTTGAGCATTCAAGCCGATGATCACTTTTTATACGGCGGTTGTGGTGGGCGTATGGATCCGCCAACTGCTTATGTTTTCCCTAATGCTTATGATAAGGTGGTGATTACCAAAGGTCCACAAACGGTTACACAAGGAATGGGCTTGGTGGCAGGTTCGGTGGAATTTGTGCGCAATGATTTGGATTTTAGCGAAAAAAATACTCATTTAAATGCTGCGTATACTGCAGGCAGCTTTAATCGTCATGATGTAATGGTGGACGGTGCTGTGGGCAATCAGCTGGGGTATGCACGTTTGAATGCAACTTATAATACTTCTGATGATTATAAAGACGGTGATGGCAATAAAGTGCATTCGGAATTTGAACGCAATAGTCAAATGTTGCAATTGGGTTTAACGCCTACGCCAAATACTTTGTTGTCCGCTACTTATGACCGCAGTCGCGCCGAAGCGGCTTATGCTGACCGTATGATGGACGGCTCGGTTTTTGACCGTGATGCTTGGAATATTCACGCACGTCATCGCAATATTTATGATTGGTTTACTGAAGCTGATTTCCGTTTTGGACAAAGTAAAGTGGATCACGTGATGGATAATTATTCTATGCGTCCGTCAACAGGTATGACTTCTGCCAATAACCCCAAACGCGATACCAATACGGCGCATTTAAAAACCACGTTTGATTTCAATAATATTGAATTGCAAACAGGTATAGATTATATGCGTGATAAACACGCTATTCGTAAGGGCGGTAAAAATTATGCGAGCCTGCCTTATCAAGCCAATCAACGTTTTACACAATGGGGTGCTTTTGCCGAAGCTAATTGGGCGAAAAATGCTAATCAAAACTGGATTTTTGGTTATCGCCACGATGATGTTAAAGCCAAATATGAAATGTTGAACGAAAAAGAAACCTATCGTTTAGATTCTGGTTTTGTTCGTTTTGAACATAAATTAGGCAATACCAAATATTATGTTGGTTTGGGGACGGCAGAACGTTCACCTGATTTTTGGGAACGTGCCAAAGTGCAAAGTCGCCCTAATCGTTTATCGCCTGAACGCAATAATCAAATTGATGCAGGTGTGATGTGGCGCAACGATAAAATGAAAGCATCTGTTTCATTGTTTGCAGGTCGTGTGAATAACTTTATTCTTGTGGACAACGCTGTTGGTGCGCGTAATATTGATGCCAAACGTTATGGCGGTGAAGCAGAATTGACTTATCAATTTGCGCCTAATTGGAAAGTGGGCAGTAGCCTTGCCTATACTTACGGCAAAAACATCACCGATGGCACACCATTGGCACAAACGCCACCATTGGAATGGAAAACTTCTTTAAATTGGGATAATGGCAAAATCAGTGCAGGTGCGTTATGGCGCGTGGTTGCCAAACAAAATCGTTTTGTTGTTGGGCAAGGTAATATTGCAGGACAAGATGTTGGCGCAAGCGCGGGTTTTGGCGTGTTATCACTTAATGCAGGTTATCAATTCAATAAAAACATCAGCGTTCAGGCAGGTGTGGACAATGTGTTGGATAAAAAATACGCAGAATTTGTTAGCAAAGGCGCATATCAACCATTGTTGCAAACCACGCGCGTGAATGAACCAGGTCGTCAATTCTGGTTGCGTTTACAAGGACAATTCTAAAAACAAATGTTTCAGGCTGCCTGAAAATAAGCGTTATAGCGTTATTCTGACTTTGAATGCGTAGCGAAAGAGAAAAAATCTTTGGGGCTAATCTACGTCAGCTCCATTTGTTCTTTTGCCCAAACAAAGCGAATGGGAAGAATAATGCGTTTTGCCAATGTTTCAGGCAGCCTGAATGTCTTTGTATTTCTTACCGTATTGTTTTAAGCCGAACCAAAAAGCCAACATCAATACCACACAGAAAAACAACCACGCACTAGATGTTATCGCGTGTGCGGAGAATGTGCCAATTTGGTAAATGCCAACCGATAATGTCCATGCCAATGCTAAACCGTATCCAGTAGCAAAAATCGTCCAGCCCCAACCAATTTCACGACGTAATGCACCCAAAGTGCTGGCGCAAGGGACATACAATAAGGTAAAAAGCAAATAAGCAAATGCGGATAAGGGCGTAAAATGTTGCGCCAAAGCGGTCATGGTGGCGTTGTTCATACCTGTGCTTTCCATTACGGTTTCATCATCGTTGATGTCGCGTAAGCTTAATGGGTCGGTGAAACTGCTAAAGAAAGCAGTAAAATTTTCAGGAATGGTGCGCACAGCTTCTTTTAAACTTTCTGATAAATCAAATGCTTGATAATCTTTTTTGGTTTCTTCTTCAACAAGACGGCGTTGATGAATGCCGTTAAAAGTACCGATAACAATTTCTTTGGCGGCAACGCCTGCAACCAAACCTGATACCGCTGCCCAGTTATCGCGCTCAATACCCATTGGCTGAAAAATCGGCACAATGGTACGCGATAAATCGGCAAGTAGTGAATCGTCCACATCAGTTGCGCCCAAACCTTGTTGCGTAATCCCTATGCCAGGCAGAATAAATAAAATCATACCCACCACAACAATCACGCGTCCAACACGTGAAATAAAAATTTTCAAGCGTTGCCAAGCTTGCATCAAAACGCTACGCACGGAAGGCAAACGATAAGAAGGTAATTCCATAACGAAAGGCAATACGCTACCGCGCAAAGCGGTTTTGCCAACCAGCCACGCAGTAAACAGTGCTGCCACAATACCTAAAACATACAGTAAAAAGACAATTTGCCCACCATTTTCGCGGAAAAATACCATTGCAAATGCCATATAAATGGTTAAACGCGCTGAACAGGACATAAATGGCTGCATTAACACGGTTAAAATGCGTCCGCGCGGGTCTTCTACAATGCGTGAACCCATTACAGCAGGGACGTTGCAACCAAAACCAATAATCATTGGCACAAGTGCGTTACCAGGTAATCCTAAACGGCGCATAAAATAGTCCAACACATAAGCAGCACGCGCCATATATCCACAATCATCAAGTATCGCCAAAAAGAGAAAAGTGATGCCAATGGGCGGAATAAACGATGCCACTAAATTGATGCCACCACCAACACCACCTGCCAATACTGCAATCAACCATTCAGGCGCGCCCCAAGACCATAATAATTTACCGAATCCATCAATAAAAATCGCAGCGGAAATTTGGTCAAAAGCGTCTTGAAAAATCATACCGCCGTTGTAGCTGACCACAAATACGGTGTACAAAACCAATAAAAAAATAGGCACGCCCAACCAATCATTCAGCACTAATTTATCTAATTTATCCGTAAACGTTTGTCGCCAACTGGCTTTGCCTGCACGTTTCAATGCCACGCTTGCCATTTCTTGCGCCCAAGCAAAACGCGTGGCGATTAAATCATTGGCTAAATCTTCATTACAGGCTGCCTGAAAGTCGTGTTGTACTTGTTGAACCACTTTTTGAATGGTTTCATCATTTGCTTGCGCACGATTTTCCAGTAAACGCATTGCATTTAAACGTTTTGCCGCCGTATTTTGCGCATCGGGCAAAGCCAAAACCAATGTAGACAAAGCTTGTTCGGTTTCATCACGACAAAGCATTTTTGTTGCGCAGATTTTTTGTGATACTGCTGTTTGTATTGCTTGCAACAATGCAGCACGTCCCTGTCCTTTGCGTGCCACCATCGCCACCACAGGCACGCCCAAAGCTTTTTCCAAAGCGTCTACCTGTGTTTCCAAGCCCAAAGCTTGTGCTTCATCAACCATATTCAGCACCAACACCATTGGGCGACCAATTTCCGCTAATTCAGCGGTTAACGTTAAATGACGTTCTAAATTTGACGCATCAACAATGTTCACAATAACATCAATTTTGCCATCAGTGAGAAAATCACGCGCCACACTTTGGTCTAAACCGCCACCGCCTAACAAACTGTATACACCAGGCAAATCCACCACTTCCACGCGATGACAACCCAACGATGTCCAACCGCTGTGTTTTTCTACGGTTACACCTGGCCAATTGCCCACCGTTTGACGCGCACCTGTTAACAAATTAAACACGGTACTTTTGCCACAATTGGGGTTGCCCGCCAATACAATGGTTAATGATGAATGAAAAGAAACCGTTTGCGTGCCACAAGCAGCACCACAACACCCACAATCACGATTACAAACCGACATACTCAAAGAAATTTCCAAAACATTCAGGCAGCCTGAAACAAATCAAATACGCATCAAAATAAAACTAATCCACACAAACACGAATCACATCAACCGCTTCTTTACCCAAAGCCACTCGTGAACCGCCAACCAAAATCACCACGCCACGTGTTTTTGAGCGTTGCACCACGCGCAGCAAAGTTCCCACTCTCACACCAAACATCAACATTCGTTGCGCCAAATTCGCATCATCAATGGTTTGCACGCGTGCATCAACATTATTTGACAACTCATTTAACATCATCGTTTGCATAACGTTTTTCCTTAATCCATTTTGATGACACCATCAATCGCGTGCTAGCCATAATAAAAAATCAATCTAATGTGTTCAATCAAATCTTATTAAAAACAATTATCAATAATAAAAAATCTTTATTATATGATAATTAAAAATTATTATCAATCATAATGATGAATAGCTATGTTTTCAGGCAGGAAAAAACCTTTGCAAACCTCAT
>JAFSQZ010000011.1 GCA_017446355.1 Neisseriaceae bacterium | reverse complement strand
TGCGAATTGTCAGGCTTGCCGTCATCTGCGTGAAATTCATATTGCTTTTCTAAACAATGAAAAACCACATTGTGATGATGATTTTTTACCTTGTCTTTACCTTGCCACATCAATTCAGGCATCTCGTATCCCTTGATTTCTCAATAAAACAGGCATTTTATCATTAAAAAAACCTTTCAGGCTGCCTGAAAAACTACTTTTCACTATTGGTCATTCTGAATGAATAGTGAAGAATCTTTATAAAATAAATATAGATTCTTCACTTTCCTACAAAAGTTTAAAATGACGATTTTTACAAAAGTTTCCGTCTAAATATTTGGCAAACACTTTGTTTTAATAAAATCTTTATAAAACAATATGTTATTATTTTGTTTCTTTTGTATGGCTTATTTTTTTACGCACCAACACCACACCACTTTCAATATGATGTGTAAATGGAAACTGATCAAACAAAGCAGCTGCCTGAATATTGTGTGTTTGCGTCAACACCTGCAAATTTTGGCACAAAGTTTCAGGATTACAAGAAACATAAATAATCCGTTCAAACTGCGCCACCAATTTCAAACTTTCATCGTCAACTCCCGCACGAGGAGGGTCAATAAAAATGGTTGAAAAATCATAATCGTGTAAACAAATTTGATTTTCTTTTAAGCGTTGAAACGCACGGCTGCCTGAAAAAGCCTCTGTAAATTCTTTTGCAGAAAGACGCGCAATTTTAATATTATCAACCGCATTATGTTCAATATTCCATTGTGCCGCCGCCACTGATGTTTTAGAAATTTCAGTTGCCAACACGCGTCTAAAATAGCGAGAAAGTGGCAAAGTAAAATTACCGTTACCACAATACAATTCCAATAAATCGCGAGAATTCTTGCCTGCTTGCGTACAAGCCCATTCCAACATTTTTTCACACACCGCCGCATTCGGTTGCGTAAACCCACCTTCAATTTGACGATAAAAGTAAGACTGACCTGCTACATTCAAACATTCCGTAACAAAATCTTGTGTCAACACAATTTTTTGTCCCTTACTGCGCCCAATAATGAAAACATTCAATTTTTCCTGCAACACACGCGCAGCATCTTGCCAAGCCTGATCTAATTTACGATGATAAATCAGCGTAACCAACGTATCGCCACGTTGAGTCGTCAGAAACTCACATTGATACAAACGATGTTTAAGCGTATCGCTGCCTGAAAGGCATTCAAGCAAAATAGGCATCAAACGATTGATGTTTTGATGCGCAGTGGGAAATGCTGTCAAACGAATCAACGAGCGAGACGAAGCCTTACTCCCCTGTTCAAACATCGCATAACTTATACTGTCTTTCTCATGCCAAATGCGAAACTCTGCGCGCATACGATAATACTGTTCAGGCGAAGCAAACACTTCAATTTCAGATACACCAAATGGCATCAACATTTGAGTTAAACGAGAATGTTTTTCAGTTAATTGAGCAAAATAAGACATAGCAAAAACACATCAAAAATGAAAGAATTATACGCGAAACCATCTTCAGGCTGCCTGAAAGTTTCGGTTTTGGTAAAAGTTTTGATATATACGTGGTTTTAATGGATAATACAGCGAAAACCTTTGGATTGTCCAAGCACAATAAAACTGCTTTGTAAAACTTAATTTTTCATCACTCGTCATTCACGTTTCGCAAACTTCCTTTTGTGTAGACGCAAAATAAACGATAGGATGTTGTATGACTCAAATTTATCCACGCCCAAGCTACGTGCAACGTTTAAAAATCGCTTTTCATTATCTTTTGCCACAATTGACCATCACACAAGCAGCAGGCTGGTTGGCAAAAAAAGAATGGGGCGCAATCACACACACTTTGATTAACGTATTTATACGTATTTTTAAAGTTGATTTAAGTGAAGCCGAAAAAACGCAAGCAAATGATTATAAAAGCTTTAATGAATTTTTCATTCGCCCACTAAAAAAAGAAGCACGCCTCATCTGTTCCGAAGAAAACAGCTTATGTTTACCAGCAGACGGCAAAGTAAGTGAATGTGGTGCAATTGATGAAAATCGTCTACTACAAGCCAAAGGTCATTCATTCACCTTACAAGCCTTATTAGCAGGCGATGAAGAACTGGCGCAACGTTTTCAAAATGGCACATTTTTAACCACTTATTTATCACCACGAGACTATCATAGAGTACATATGCCTTGTGATGGCGTATTGCGCAAAATGATATACGTACCAGGTGAATTATTTTCAGTAAACCCATTTTTAGCCAATCACATTCCAGACTTATTTGCCAGAAATGAACGTGTTATCTGTGTATTTGACACACCTATTGGACAAATGATTCAAATTTTAGTAGGCGCAACAATCACCGCCAGCATATCCACCACATGGCACGGTGTGGTAAATCTACCACGTTTTTCAGGCATCAAAGTTTGGGATTATCCCAACGAAGGAGAAACAAAGGTTCATTTACAAAAAGGTGCAGAAATGGGTGCATTCCAGCTAGGCTCAACCGTTATCAACCTGTTTGAACCATCTTCGGTTACATTAGATTCATCACTACAAACAAACGTAATATTGAAGATGGGAGAGCGATTAGGAACTCAAGCAGCCTGAAAAATACGTTTTAGATACAAGTTTGTACAGTTAAAGGGTAATTTTGTGATAAAATGCAACAGCTTTGTGTATAATCGCCAAGCAAAGTTTTAATGATTAATCGCCCTAAATAGAGCAACAATCAAGATTTAAGGAGCGCTTATGACGCTAGTTTACGTAGGTATATTGGTTCTTGTCTTGCTAATAGTAGCAGTGTTGGTTGTTATGCAACAAAAAAAAGCAGCACAAGCCAAAGCGCGAGCAAGTAAAAAAACACAAGTTAATCGCAAAGGTAAAAAAAATCCGAACAAAACTTCAAAAGAGCACGAACCCAAAGCATCAAATGAAGAAAAGCCCAAGCAAAAAGAAGAGTGGCATGGGACTGCTAACATTGTAGACGATGCAAAAATCTCCGTGAACGATGTAGACGCGCTAACAGAATTTGATGTTTATAAACAATTTGGTTACTACGCCAAAGCAGCGGAAACTTTAGCTGATTATTTACAAAGTCCACAGCATGTACAACCAGATTTAGTGCGCGAATTGATGGATTTATGGTTGCAAGTTGAAAACGTCGATGCTTTATCAGATGCGTTGATACAACATCAATCACATCTTAGCAAAGAAGAGTTAACAAAATACATTAAAGGTGGTCTTGCATTAGACAGCACCCATTTGGGTTTGCGTGTGTTAGCAGAAAGTGGTTTAGGTTGGAGTGTTCAGCAAACTTCAGAAGAAATTGGTGAAGGAAAAATTGCAGACGCACCAGAAGTTAAATCAACACGACCTGCCATCAATATGTATGCCAAACAGGCAGATAATACCGCATCAGGTGTTGCTCGTGCGCCTTTAGTTTCAGGCAGTGTTGATTTATCTCAATTAAGTATGGAAGAGAAAACTGCATTGTTAGCATTTATGGAGCCAGAAAAAAGCGTGCGTTTCTTACGCAATCAACTTTCTCCTGATGCCAACATTAAGTACCTAAACAGAGCTATTCAAAACTCGCCAAAACCAGCATCATTATTGATTGATGCACTGACTTTAGATTATAAAGCCAACAACATCAATGGTTTTGCAGCACATTTATGGAAGCTTTACCATGCGCTTGGACAATATGGTCGTCAAGTAAAAGAACGTATGCTTGGTTGGGGATATAGTTTAGGAAACCACCCTGTCTTTGAACAATTAGCAACCAATCCTGATGAAATAACCATACGTGAAATTGGTATTCAGCAAGGCTGGTTAGATGCTGGTGTCAAGAAAAAAGCTAACTATCAGTCTTTAGTGGTAGAGAATGATGACACTGCTTTTGAACCACGTACTGAAATAGAGCAAGTTTTAAAAGAAGTAGAATCTGTATTGATGTATGGTCAATTAGATGAAGCAATGGAAGTGCTAGAGAAAGCGATTATCGACCACCCACAAGAATCACAACTCTACATTGCCTTGTTTGACCTATACGAACGAGCGGAAGAATGGGGACGTTTGGAAAAAATGTTACAAAATCTTCGCGCAAGTAACCAAACTTTACCTGAGGAAGTAGTGTTGGCAATGAGTCAATTACTACAACGTTTTAATAATGGCTCATTTGGACAGTAATAATTATGAGTGATATGCCACAAATTCAGACCGTGAAACTATTGTTTGTTGATGTAAACGAACAACAGCGAGCAATGTTTAGAATGGCTTTTAAGATGCACAGTGCCACTAACTATCTGATTATTGATGAAGCATCTGGTGAGAAGCCTGATCTGGTGATAGTTGATGGTGATAGCGTGTTATCTTCATCTGTATTTCAAAAAGCCAAAGCTCAATATGCAGACAGTAAAGTGGTTTTTTTCGGTCAAAATCCACCTAACATAACAGCTCCCTACCTTGCAAAACCCATTAAGTTTGATTCATTATTCGTGAATCTACGCAATCTGCTGCAAGGTAATGGCGTGCATATTGCTAAACAAAGCATGCAAGCGACAACTGCAACGATAAATCATGGAAAAACTGGTTCATCAGATGAAGTCAATCCTGTACCACAGGATGCAAAAGTAGGAGCTTTGAAGCGTGCCAATGAGACCGTTATTTTGCGTTTTGATCCAGATGTAGGCTTATTAGGTGCGTTTCGTAAGATTTTAGCCGATCAAAAAGATGCACAAATTATGATTGGTGGCAAGCCTGCTTTATTTGTGTTTCCAGCAATTTCTCGTGTATGGGTCGGTGTTGATTCTGCACAGTTGAAACGATTAAGTCAACAGGATTCACTAGATGTCAAAATTGAACAGTTGAATGATCAAAGTTTATACGAGCGTGCAAATGCCACAACAACATCAACCTTGTGGCAGCTAGCTCTGTGGACTGCAAATGGTCGCTTGGTTCGTCCATTTAAGCCAGATACTGTTTTCCGTCTAGCTCGTTGGCCAAACCTAACGCGTTTAGCACCTTTGCCAGAATCATTAAGATTGTCTGCGTTTCTGACTAAAACGCCTATCAATTTAAATATGTTGTATAAATTGATGCCTTCATTGGAAATGTCAGATATTGTTAACTACGTTGCCGCTACTTATTTAACTGGTTATTTGACGATTACCCAACAGTCTCAACATAAAGATACAGTAGCTTCAGACAGTTCTACTCAAGCAACAGTTGATACATCAGTGGCTTTGAAAAAAGAACATATTCAGGCAGCCAAACCAACAAGAGAATACTCTGGTGGATTGTTGGGACGTTTGATGAAAAAACTACTGAAGTAGTATAAAAATACTATATCTATGTAAGGATTACTACAATGATAGAGAATAAAATTATTTTTACAGGTCCTGTTGGTGTAGGAAAAACTACTGCAATTAGTGCAATATCAGATATTCCCCCTGTAAGTACCGATGCTTTTGCGTCAGACATGACGGCTGGTCGTAAAGATCACACAACTGTAGCAATGGATTATGGCGTGATTCAATTAGATGAAGATACTAAAATCCACTTATATGGCACGCCAGGACAAGAACGCTTTGACTTTATGTGGCAAATTTTAAGTAAAGGCGGTATGGGTTTGATTCTGTTGCTGGATAACACACGTGGCAACCCATTGAAAGACTTAAAATTTTTCTTGGATTCATTTGACGATATGTTGAAAACAGCACCTGTTGTTATCGGTGTGAATAAAATGAATATCCGCGCAGTACCAGGTATTGATGTGTATCAAAAGTACTTACACGATCACGGTCTAAATGTGCCAGTGTTTGAAATTGATGCACGTAATCCAGAGGACGTTAAACAACTGGTGATCTCTATGCTTTTTCAAATTGACCCAGGTTTAGAGGTTTAATAATGGAATCTATACTAACGCTACAAAATAATTTATACCCACATATTACGCCATCTGGTGCGTTTTATGCAGTGTCCCATAAGAGTTCAAATTCTAGTCACACGTTGCTGATAAATATTTTGACAGACCGTGAGAGTGCGCCAATTTCTAATGAGAAGTTATTGCAATGGGCTGAAACCGATGATTTGGATAATGCGTTGAATTTGCTTTATCGTATGCAACGCTTGGAATTTCTTTACGGTGCGGAAACACCTGTCCCAGCAGTAGAGTTGACGGATAATACTTTGACTGACTTGTTGCCTCATATGTCCGATAGTCAAAAGGCAATGTTAGTCGATCAAGATGGTTTCTATTTTGCTCGTTCAGGTTTTACTCATGAATCTGCTGAAGAGATTGCTATTTTGGCGAGTGAAGCAATTCGCGTATCAGAACGCCATGCTTTGTTAATTAAAAATAATTTAAATATTTATCAAAATGCATGGGGTTTATGCGACCCTACTGGACAGAGTGAATTAACCTTTTTCCCAATTTATGTAAAAGATAGTAGGTATATTTTGGTAACTGGTGGCACACCACAGCTACATAAAGAGGCTTTTGTGTCTCTTGTTCGCGCCTTATATCAAACTGCTGATGGCGTAGTTGGTTTAGGTGGATTCTTATAATATTAAGAGGATTGGATACAAACATGAATGAACAACTTGTTACATCAGTATTGAATGATTTGAATAGCTCATCAGTGGATATTACTGCTTCTGCAGTGATTTCAACGGACGGTTTACCCGTTGCTTATCTGTTGCCTAGTAATATTGATCCCGACCGTATTGGTGCAATGGCGGCTGCTTTGCTGGCATTGAGTAATCGTACTACTGCTGAATTGGCGTGTGGCGAATTGGATCAAATTATGATTAAAGGTAAGAATGGATATAGCTTACTCTTACAAGCAGGTAATAATCACGTGTTGTGTGTAACTGCTCGTGAAGGGGCTAAGTTGGGCTTGATTTTATTGGACGCACGTCGTGCAGTTCGTAACATTGTTGATGTGTTGCGATAAAAGTAAAGAGTAAGCAGCCTGAAAAGACGAAAAGCTTATCAGTTTGTTGTGTGATATTTATAATAATAAACAACAAGCGAGATGGTTGCTTGTATTGTTTTTTGTGCTGTATGTTGTTTGGTCGGATAGCTCAGTTGGTAGAGCAACGGACTGAAAATCCGTGTGTCGGCAGTTCAATCCTGCCTCCGACCACCAAATTTAAGTCCAAGCTTTTTGTTTGGACTTTTTTGTTACTTATTGGGAATAATATTATGCGTTGGCAAGATAGAGAAGGTAGTTCCAATATTGAAGATCGCCGTGGTTCATCAGGTGGGAGAGTAACGCGTTCTACTGGCATTTTAGGTATGATTGCTTTACTTGTTGGTGCTTATTATGGTGTGGATTTGAGTGGGTTTGTGGGCAATCCACTACAACAGGCTACTGTGCAGAATGCTCCTGTACAAAGTTCTGCACAAGAACAAGAATTGGCTAGATTCAGTTCTGTGGTGTTAAAAGAAACCGAGAACGTGTGGTCAAATTATTTTGCACAACGTGGTGCTCGCTATCAAGTTCCTACTATGGTGTTGTATCGTGGTGCAACACCAACAGGTTGTGGGACAGGTAACGCTGAAGCTGGTCCTTTTTATTGTCCTGCTGATAATAAGCTTTATATTGATCTTTCGTTTTACAATACAATGAAACGAGAGCTTGGTGCGGAAGGTGATGCAGCATTTGCTTATGTATTGGCACATGAAGTGGGGCATCATGTACAAACTGTATTGGGAACAAGTCAAAAGGTACACCAAATGCAGTCGCGTACTAATAAAACTCAAGCCAATGCTTTGTCGGTTCGTTTGGAGTTGCAGGCGGACTGTTATGCAGGGGTTTGGGGGCATTATGTAGAAAAAAATGGAATATTTGAAGCTGGTGATATTGAAGAAGCTTATAATGCAGCTGAAGCTGTGGGCGATGATCGTTTGCAACAACGCGCACAAGGTTATACTGTGCCACATAGTTATACTCATGGTACATCAGCTCAACGCAAACAGTGGTTTCAAGTGGGCTTGAGAACGGGTGATATCAATCAGTGCAATACCTTTCAAAATTGATTATCTGCCTGAAATGATGTGATCATCAAAAAGTTATTTTTTATAAATTTTGAAATGTGTTTATCACTGTTTGAACCATTTTTCTGTTTCAGGCTGCCATTTTTCAGGCAGCCTGAAACAATTATAGAAATATTTTTTTAATCATTTTGTGCAAATCGTTTTTTTTGTTTAGTGTTTGTGTAAACAGGCATCGTAAGCATAACTTATTGGAATGGAATTGTTGTAACATTTTCATCATTAAGAAAGTGTTTAGGCGTTTTAAATAACGATTTTTGCATCTGCTCGCTGTATTCAGGCAGCGTGAAACAGGAAAAATAATATGAAACCGACAATAGCATTAGTTGGACGACCTAATGTGGGCAAGTCTACTTTATTTAATCGTTTGACACGCAGCAAAAATGCTTTGGTGCATGATTTGCCAGGTTTAACGCGTGATCGTCATTATGGGCATGGACGCGTGGGCAGTAAACCTTATTTGGTTGTGGACACGGGCGGTTTTGAACCTGTGGTGGACAGTGGGATTTTGCATGAAATGGCAAAACAAACTTTGCAAGCGGTAGATGAAGCTGATGCAGTGATTTTTTTGGTGGACGCGCGAACAGGTTTAACGCCACAAGATAAAATTATTGCTGACCGTTTGCGCCAATCACCACGTCCTGTGTTTTTAGCAGTAAATAAAGGTGAAGGAGGGAATCGTGCGGTTTTAGCATCTGAATTTTATGAATTGGCTTTGGGTGAACCGTATGTTATTTCAGGTGCGCATGGTGATGGTGTTTATTATTTAATTGAAGACGTGTTGCAACATTTTCCCGATGCTACCGATGAGCAGCCTGAAAATAAACACCCCGTATTTGCTGTGATTGGTCGTCCAAATGTGGGGAAATCTACTTTGGTAAATGCTATTTTGGGTGAAGAGCGCGTGATTGCGTTTGATATGGCAGGAACGACTCGTGATTCTATTCATATTGATTTTGAGCGTGATGGCAAACCATTTACGATTATTGATACAGCAGGGGTTCGCCGACGTGGCAAAGTGAGTGAAGCTGTAGAAAAATTCTCTGTTATCAAAGCGATGCAAGCGATAGAAGCGGCGAATGTGGCGGTGTTGGTGTTGGACGCGCAACAAGATATTGCCGACCAAGATGCCACGATTGCAGGTTTTGCTTTGGAAGCTGGACGTGCATTGGTGATTGCAGTGAACAAATGGGACGGTTTGTCTGCTGATGCGCGTGAACAAGTGAAGCGCGATATTGCGCGTAAACTGTATTTTTTGGATTTTGCCAAATTACATTTTATTTCTGCGCTAAAAGAGCGAGGTATTGATGGTTTGTTTGACAGTATTCAGGCAGCCTATGATGCGGCGATGATTAAAATGCCTACGCCTAAAATTACGCGCGTATTGCAAAGCGCATTAGAGCGTCAGCAACCGCCACGAGCAGGTTTGGTGCGACCTAAAATGCGTTATGCGCATCAAGGCGGCAGCAATCCGCCTGTGATTGTGATTCATGGCAACAGTTTGCAAGCCATTAGCGATAGTTATACACGTTATCTTGTGCAAACGTTTCGTAAAGCCTTTAATTTACAAGGCACACCTTTGCGTATTCAATATAATGTTTCTGAAAATCCGTATGAAGAAACGGCAGAACAAACCAAAAACAAACCTTTACGCCGTACAACATTAAGTAATCGCATTGCCAAACGAGAAAATCGCAAAACGGAAAAAGCAAGAAACAGTGCCAAAACCAGAAAACGTCAAGTGAGTGTAAAAAAACTGAATAGTAAGTAATGATGTGGTTTTTCAGACAGCCTGAAACTTCTGTAAAACTTTATTACAAACACATTTTTTGAATTAGAGGCGAAGAGTTTTCTACTAAACATAAAAATTCTTCGTTGTGTCATACATCAATGTGATG
>JAFSQZ010000113.1 GCA_017446355.1 Neisseriaceae bacterium | reverse complement strand
GCTACACTAACAGACAGTTTTAAATGATTTTAAAACTTGGTTTTTGTCTTTTGGTTGTTATTCAAACAATCATAAAAAGTCAAATTTTTCAATATATTCCAATTAAAAGGATGCAAAAATGAAAACAAAGAAAATGCGAGTTTTATCAGCATTAACTGCCATTGCTTTCGCTGGTGTGATGAGTCCAATGCCGAAGCCGCTGGCACAAACCTTGACACGCACGAAGCAACCGTGCAGTTATGGATTAAAAGTTGGAACACCGCTTGTTCAGGCGTGTTTGTGGCTCCCACCATTATCGTAACCGCCAAACATTGCGTGGTAACCGATCGTGAAAATCCAGTTACACACCAATCCGAAGAACAAGTGGAACAAGACATTCCAGTGTTCAAATCGCACGCTTCTGCGAACGGCACGCCGATAACCACTGCCGAAGTGTTGTGGTATCACAGCGGTTCAACACGCAACAATCCTGACATCGCTATTTTGCGAACAGCAGGGTATGCCAACTGGAACTACGCACCCATCGCCAATATGCCACCATTCGAGGGCGAAAAGTTAGAAGTGTGCGGCGTTGCCAATCGTAATAATCTTTGGGGTCCTGCGGCAGAAAGTTATTGTGGTGAAGCCACAATGACAGGCACCACCAATTTCCCCACCGACTATATCCTTTCCAAACCCTTGCGAACAGGTAACCGCGATTCAGGTGGCCCTGCTTACAACGCCAAAGGTCAGGTAGTCGGCATTACGCACGGCGATGATTATGAAAGCAACTATTCCACACCAATCAGCAATGACTTGGTGCGTTATCACTTGTCAATACACGGTGCAGTTTTCCAATAATTGACGGTAAATATAGTAAAACAACTTCAAAATAGAAAAATATGATATAATATTTATATTATTCAATAATTTTATAGTTTTTTATTATGGCATATCCAGTTGAATTTAAAGAAAAAGCAGTTGAACTTGCGAATTCATTAAACAGCATTAACCGAGCAAGCATCATATTAGGTGTTGCATATAATGTACTTAAAAGTTGGAAAGAAAAGCACGATAAAGGAGAAGATTTAAAACACCGAAGTGGCGGAAAACGATTTGAAAAAATAGACAAGGAAAAACTTAAAGATTATATTGATAAAAACCCAGATAAATTTTTAGAAGAAATTGCAGAAGAATTTGGTTGTTCTAAAACTGCTATTGATAAAGCATTAAAAAATATGGGATACACAAATAAAAAAAACTACAAGTTATGAAGAACAAGATAAACAAAAAGTAGAAGAATTTATTGAAACTCTTGAAAAATATGAAGAAACAGGTGAATATGATACACTTTATACAGATGAAACAGGTTTTGATAAATATCTCTATCGTGAAAGAGGTTGGGGTAAAAAAGGAGAAAAGGTTTTTGGCAAAATATTCGGTAGAAAATTTCAACGACGAACTTCATTAGTTGCTGGATTGATAGATAATGAATTTATTTCACCTATGATTTACCAAGATACGATGACAAGTGATTTATTTGAAGAGTGGTTTAAGAAAATGTTAATCCCATCATTAAGAAGAAAAACGGTTATAATTTTAGATAATGCGTCATTTCATCGTATGAAAAAATTACAAGAAATTGCAGAAAAATATAATCATATTATTTTACCATTACCACCATATTCTCCTGAATTAAATCCAATAGAAAAATGTTGGGCAAATATTAAACAATTTATGCGGAAAATATTACCACTTTTTGATGATTTTGAAAGTGCTTTGTCTTTCTGTTTTGAAGTTTATTGACTATAACAAAAGCGGATTTTAAGAATCCGCTTTTTTGTTGCACTTTAATCAAAATGATGAAACCTGAACACAAATAACCCTTTCAGAGACCTCTGTAAAACTTATTTTTTAAAACGAAAAGCCGTAGGCGGGGCTTTGCCCACCAATCGCCTGATAGAGCGGAATAAATATTATTGAAATTCAAGTGGTTATAAATTGCTCAATTTTGGTGGGCAGGGAAACCCACCCTGTCGAGCAGGATTAAATTTTTGTTTCTGTATAGGTTTTGCAGGGGTTTCTTTCAGGCTGCCTGAAATAAGGTTTATTTTTTATAGTCGTTAAACTTCAAAACAATAAAAGGCGGCTTTGCCTACGACAGTATCAATAATACGGCAAGGCGAACCAACGCATGAGTGTTTTGAAGTTTAACGACTATACACAGCAAAAAAAACCTTTATTTATAAATAAATAAAGGTTTCTTGTCAGCCAATAAGCCGAAATTTCTACCAACAAAGTACAGTTAAAGTGTTTTCATCAGTACAGTTATTAGAATTTATATCTTAATCCTATATCTGCACTGCCTTTTTGCCAATGTTTGCCAACAGCGTAGCCAATGTTCGCCCCAATGTCGAAGTTAGGTGTGGGCGAGAATGCTAAACCGATTTTGCTTGTGCCACGCGTTTTGGGTGTTTCGCGTTCGGTGTAGTCATAAGCGTATGTACCGTCATATACTGCCGTGTGGCGAGTTTTGCTGTGCAAGTCTTGTGCTATGCCAATTTTGCTGGTTAAACGCAGGTTATCAACCAATTGATAACCTGCTTCCAATTCGGCAACGGCGGATAAATGGCGAGATTCAATATCATCGGCGCGTACTTTGTCATTGATTTGTACGCTGTCGATTTTGCTTTGCTCATACGCCAATGCCAAACTTGGGGTAATTGTCCAACGGTCGGCGTTTATTTCTTTGCCTGCACCCACAACTACGCCGAATTGATCGCCGTCATTATTTTTAGACGCACCTTGATCCACTTGCAAATGCTCGTAACTTAACGCACCGAAGACACGGTAGTCGTTAAATTCGTGAGCATAACCCACATTCACGCCAACGCCGTCTGTTTTAACGGTTTTGTTAATGCCGTTAAAATCTTCTTTCCAGCGATAATGTGGTTTATTGATTGCACCGCCCACGGTACCGCCATTATCTAATTTTTTAGCAACACCGACTTGGGCAGAATAATCTTCGCTTTTGCCTGTTAAACCTGATAATTTCAAGCGATTACGATCTGTGCCGACAT
>JAFSQZ010000112.1 GCA_017446355.1 Neisseriaceae bacterium | reverse complement strand
TGTCTATGACGGCAAAATTCAATACGAACAAGTCTTTAATGACCACCCATATTGGGAACACGGACCGTTTGATAGTTCTCAAACAGCCAAATTTTCCAATCGTTTTGCAACCGTAGGTGATGGTTTTATCGTTAATAAAGTAACCATTAAAGCCAGAGAATTACACCCAGCCGATGGTTACGATGGAGAACCTGACCCCAATGGACGCTTTCCATCTCCAACTGGTGCGAGAGATGAATATACTTATGAAGTTCACGGCACATCTGCTAAAATCAAGCCAGTTTATCCTGACAAACCAAAGACACTGCCTGAAACACCTAAACGGGATAAAACTTGGGCGGAAAATGAACCGTTTAGCGAGCCTTTGTCGGATAGGGATATTGAACGCATTCAGGAGTATTTAGACACTCACCCCAACGCCGAAGGTCTTCCTGACGGCGTAGAAGATGCCAAACAACCGCACGATTTTGATTGGACACAGGGGAATTGGGAGAGTGCCGAAGTTGCTCCACCTACTTCAGATCTTAATCGTAACAATAATTTTGGTGAAAATAATACTAATCCATACTGGAATGAGTTACAGTTGGCTGATGATTTGGCAGCTGGAACGAGTGTTGGTTGGGACGCTCATGCTGGACTTGGAATGAGCCAAACTATTACTTATCAGGGAAATGGTGAAGTTGAAGTAGCCATTGCACGTGGATTGGGTGCTGGTGCAAGTATTGCTGCAGATCATCGTGTTGCTGGTGTAAATGATGATGATTTGTCTGGAAAAAGCTATGAAGGCTGTGGTACTTTTGGTGCTCATCTTCATGTTAAGGCGTGCGGTGGATATAATGTTGATAATAACAAAATATATCTTACAACCTACGGTGGCTATGGTTACGGTGTAGGCGTAACAGTTTCGGAAGTATATAGAGAAACTGGTAAAGTAGGAAATAACAACACAAACAATAACACACCTGACATTAATTTACCAAAATACGATTATAATATTGATGGTATGGTTGAGGGGTGGCGATAATGTTATGGGGAAATCTATTGATATTTTCCATTGGTGTTTTATTTATTATCATTGGTTTTATTGCCACAAAATACACCTATCTATATGCCAAAGAAGAAGGATATGAATATGATTTTACGCCTTTCTTTATGTTTTCTGCATACGGCAAATACAGAAATAAAGCATTTACAAAAGCAGAAAAAGATAGTCATTATCGAAAAATGACAAGGTTATACAATATTTATGTCGTCATTTGTTTTGTTGCAATGTTTGTCGTTGATTGTATTCTGAAACTTTTTGGTTTTTTGTAAAAATACAAACAGCGGTCTTTTCAAATTCCGCTGTTTGATGAATACCCTGTATTTGTATTGATGGTGGATTGGGGTGGCAATAAATGTTGTGGGCAAGAATATTAGGTTTTGTGACATTTTTATTGTTTGCTTTTCATATGATTTTTGCTATAAAACACATTTATTTATATGCAAAAGAACAAGGTTATGAACAAGACTTTACGCCTTTATTTTTATTTCCATTCAATGTAAATAAGTATTTGTGTCAAGTGCTTAAAATAAGTGAGAAAGATAGTTATCACAAAAAAATGGCAAGAAAATATTATCTTTATGTCTTGCTTTCTTTTACGGCAATGTGGATTGTTAATTGTATTTTTCAACTTCTTGGTTATGTATAAAAATAAAACAGCGAAAGCTAAAAACTTCCGCTGTTTTATTTTTCAGGCATCGTATTTTATTTATTAAAATCAAAAAGTTATTCCACCCCATGCAATTCTTGCACGCTTACTACGCTGGTTTTGTTCAAACTTTTCACCGCTTCGGCGACTGCTGCTCCGCCTGCGGTGGTGGTGTAGAG
>JAFSQZ010000111.1 GCA_017446355.1 Neisseriaceae bacterium | reverse complement strand
TGGTGGGTCAAAGCCCCTACGGTGGTTGCGTTGTTTTCAGGCTAAAACCTGTGCAGAATCCTACTTTGTACCATTCGTCATTTTGACCTTGAACGAAGTGAAAGGGAAAAATCTTTATAAAACAAAGAATAAGATTCTTCACTTTTCTACGAAAAGTTCAGAATGACGAGTTTTGCAATGGTTTCAGCCTGTTTAAAGTCATTCAACACTCTATTATCAAGCGCTACTCTCTAAAAAACTTTTACTTTTTGCTTGTGAAAAACTAAAACCTTTGCAAAAACTCGTTATTTTTCATTTTTCGTAGGAAAGTGAAAAATATAATTGTTTGTTTTATAAAGATTATTTTCTTACACACCAAATAACGAACGATAACAAGTTAAGTTTTGTAGGGGTAAACTATGCTAAAATGCGCCGTTTTCACGCATCGTGAAAACAATTTTCAAAAAAATTAAATAGTTATACAAACAAATATTCAATTTATAAAGGCAATACTATGTCGCAGCAATACGTTTTTTCTATGTTTCGTGTAAGCAAAGTTGTTCCGCCACAAAAAACCATTATTAAAGATATTTCTTTATCTTTTTTTCCTGGTGCCAAAATTGGTTTGCTGGGTTTAAATGGTGCAGGCAAATCCACTGTGCTACGCATTATGGCTGGTGTGGACAAAGAATTTGATGGCGAAGCCGTGCCAATGAGTAATATTAAAATTGGTTATTTGCCACAAGAACCCGAATTGGACCCTGAAAAAACCGTGCGCGAAGAAGTGGAAAGTGGTTTAGGTGAAGTGGTATCGGCACAAAAACGCTTGGAAGAAGTTTATGCGGCTTACGCTGAACCTGATGCGGATTTTGATGCTTTGGCAGAAGAACAAGCACGTTTAGAAGCCATTATTTCAGCTGGTTCAAGTAGTGGCGGTGGTGCTGAACACGAATTGGAAATTGCTGCTGATGCGTTAAGGCTGCCTGAATGGGACGCAAAAATTGCTCATTTATCGGGTGGCGAAAAACGCCGTGTTGCTTTGTGCAAATTATTATTAAGTAAACCTGATATGCTGTTATTAGATGAACCGACCAACCATTTGGACGCAGAAAGCGTGGAATGGTTGGAACAATTTTTGGTGCGTTTTCCTGGCACAGTTGTTGCCGTAACACACGACCGTTATTTCTTGGATAATGCAGCAGAATGGATTTTAGAACTTGATCGCGGACACGGTATTCCTTGGAAAGGTAACTACTCTTCTTGGTTGGAACAAAAAGAACAACGTTTAGCCAATGAAGCGAAATCCGAAGCAGCTCGCATTAAAGCGATGAAACAAGAATTAGAATGGGTGCGACAAAACGCCAAAGGACGACAAGCTAAATCCAAAGCACGTTTGGCGCGTTTTGAAGAAATGAGTAGCTATGAATACCAAAAACGCAACGAAACACAAGAAATCTTTATTCCTACTGCTGAACGTTTAGGCAATGAAGTGATTGAATTTGTGAACGTTAGCAAGTCTTATGGTGATCGTGTACTGATTGATGATTTAAGTTTTAAAATACCTGCTGGCGCGATTGTTGGGGTGATTGGCGCAAACGGTGCTGGTAAGTCTACTTTGTTTAAATTGATTACAGGTAAAGAACAAGCTGATTCAGGCAGCATCAACATTGGTCAGACCGTAAAAATGTCGTTAATTGACCAAAGTCGCGCAGGATTGCGCAATGATTTAAGCGTTTTTGATGAAATCGCCGAAGGACGTGATATTTTAAAAGTGGGACAATTTGAAATTCCTGTGCGTGCCTATTTAGGACGTTTTAATTTCAAAGGTTCCGATCAAGGGAAAATAGTTGGCAACTTATCAGGCGGTGAACGTGGTCGTTTACACTTGGCAAAAACACTGGTAACAGGTGGCAATGTTTTGCTTTTGGACGAACCGTCTAATGATTTGGACGTGGAAACCTTACGTGCTTTGGAAGAAGCTTTATTAGAATTTGCAGGTAGCGTAATGGTGATTTCACACGACCGTTGGTTTTTAGACCGTATTGCAACACATATTTTAGCGTGTGAAGGGGATTCCAAATGGGTGTTTTTTGATGGAAACTATCAGGAATATGAAGCGGATAAAAAACGCCGTTTGGGCGAAGAAAATGCCAAACCCAAACGCATTCGTTATAAACCTGTGGTGAGATAATCATAAAAAGGCATACACAGTATGCCTTTTTTGTGTTTTCAGGCAGGGTAGATTAAACATTCAAAATAAACCGAGCAATTTTAACATTATTGGAGTAAACTGCACGTTTTCGCGTTAAGAAATGCAAGATAATGACCGAAAGGATAAACCATGCACAATTATTTAACCCCTAATTTTGCTTTCGCACCTATGATGCCTGCACGTGCAGAAGGTTCACGTGTTTGGAGTGAAGATGGTAAAGAATATATTGATTTATTGGGAGGAATTGCCGTTAATGCTTTGGGACATTGCCACCCAGAGTTGATTGCTGCACTGACCGAACAAGCACAAAAATATTGGCATATTTCTAATTATTTCACCACACAACCTGCGCAACAGTTGGCAAAAAAATTGGTGGCAAACAGTTTTGCCGACAAAGTGTTTTTTGCCAATTCTGGCGCAGAGGCTAACGAAGCAGCGTTAAAATTAGCCAGAAAATGGGCGCGTGATCATTTTGGTGAACAAAAAAACGAAATCATCGCTTGTGTCAATTCGTTTCATGGACGCACTTTGTTTACGGTTTCTGTGGGTGGTCAACCCAAATACAGTAAAGATTTTGCCCCCTTACCACAAGGCATTACGCACGTTCCTTTTAATGATGTGCAAGCTTTGAAAAACGCTGTAAGCGACAAAACCTGCGCCATTATTTTTGAGCCGATTCAAGGTGAAAGTGGCGTATTACCTGTTCAACAAGATTTTATTCAGGCAGCACGCGATTTGGCAACACAGTTTCAGGCAGCCTTAATTATTGATGAAGTGCAAACAGGTATGGGACGCACAGGTAAATTGTTTGCATACGAACATTATGGCGTTCAACCCGATATTTTAACGTCTGCCAAAGCATTGGGTTGTGGCATTCCTATTGGCGCAATGTTGACCACTGATAAATTTGCTCCTGCATTTACCGTAGGTTCACATGGCAGCACATTTGGTGGCAACCCATTGGCTTGTGCTGTGGCTTCACGCGCTTTTGACATTATTAACGACCCAAAAACCTTGCAACACGTTGCCGAACAAGGACAAAAATTACAAAACGCACTGAATCAAATCGGTCAAGAAACAGGCGCATTTGACCACGTTCGTGGCAAAGGCTTGTTAATCGGTGCGGTATTGGCAGACGCATACCAAAACCGTGCTGGTGAATTTGTGAGAGTGATTTTGGAACACGGTGTTTTGATTTCAGGTGCAGGCAGCAATGTGTTGCGTTTTGCACCATCTTTGTTGCTCAATGACGAAGATTTAAACGAAGCCATGACTCGTGTTAAACAAGCTATTTTAAGTGTTCAGGCTGCCTGAAACCGTATACAAAAATAAACGCCTGCAAAATGCGTCATTCTGACATTGAGCGTAAGCGAATGGGTAAGAATACTAATTTATTGTTTTATAAAGATTATTTACTTAACACTTCACTACGCTCAACAAAATAACGAATGGTAAAAAATGACATTTTGCAGGTGTTTCAATAAATGTTGTTTTTTTACTACAAATCTGACGAAAAAAAAAAAAAAAAAAATAGAATCAATTACTTATATTAAAATTTGAGTATCTTATCAAAATAAGTATGCTTTATGTGTGCTGCTTATTACTTTTTACTTGTTATATCCCCTATCTTCAATGTATCCTACTGGCTCGCTAGTTTTTTTCAACCCTTTACTTTAAGAAAGTTAATGACAATGCAATATACTGCAAAATTACTCTCTTTACTTGCCTTGTGTGCAAGTTTTTCAACCGTTGCTGCTGCCGAAGGCGTGTTTGTGGGTGGTAGTTTAGATGCTTACCACACAAAATATAAAAACACTTTATGCGACGCTGAAGATGATTGTTCTTTTTCTGACAGTCGTATGGGTGTGGGCTTAAAAGCAGGTTATGATTTTGATCAATTCCGTGTATATGGTGCATATCAATACAGCCCCAAATCCAAAACTTTTGAATATGAAGAAACTGCTGGCAGTTACAAATTTGACTATGAAGAATCTGTGCAATCCCACGATTTAACCATCGGCGCAGACTACACACCATCTTTTACCAACAATTTCAAAGGTTTAATTGGCGGATATGTAGGTTACTCTCGTCTGAAAGTTAAAGCAAACGGTCAAGAGAGTGTTGCAGGAAAAATTACTAAAACTAGCGAAAGTGCTGGCACCAATGGCGTTGTTTATGGCGTGCGTTTGGGTGGTATTTATAGTTTCAATCAAAACAATGAATTGGAATTTGGTGTTAAAGCCGAACAAGCTAAATACAAAGCAGTTGAGGACGACAATTGGGAATTTAAGGTAAAAACCACTAACTACGGTGCATTTGTTGGCTATAACTACAAATTCTAATCTGTTAAAACGTAACAATAAAAAAACCGCTGTTTTATAACTGCGGTTTTTTTTATTGTATCAACATTTGAACGTTCAAAATGACGCGTTTTACAAAAGTTTCAGGCTGCCTGAAAATCGTTAAGCCATAAAAATCAAATATGCACCAATACTAAACACCGCAATATCCGCCCATAAATGGCTGATGAATGGAATCCACACGCTGCGATAGCGTGCGTACATCGCCGACCAAATCACGCCTGCGATAAAAATCCCTAATGATGCCAAAGCATTTTGCAAGGCAGGCAAATAGGCGGTTAATACCACCGTATGATGTAAAGTAAAAATCGCCGCTGCTAAAATGACCGCCAACCATTTGATGTTAAAAAGATTTTCCAGTTGCCGATAAAAGAAAAAACGGAAAATGTATTCTTCCAATAAGGAGTTGATACATATCCAATACAAAGCCGCCGCCAAGTATACCAGCGGACGATTTAAACCAAAATTTTGGGCTTGACTGCGAATTAAATCAGGAGAAATGGCATTTTTGCCGAACAACCAAAAAGCGATGAAAATCACTAATAACATCAAAATGCCTACCGCAAAACCCGCTGCCATACCGCCATTTTGGGGTTTGGATAAACTGAATGCTTGTTTTTCAATCCATAAATACCATACCGCAGGCAAAGCAAATAGCCAAATTTTCGCCATTGCCCATAAGATTGCCCCCATACTTCCTTGTGATGAATGTAATGCCAGTAAAACACCCACTGTTGGTGCAGGGGCAAAAAGCATTAAAGCCAGCAGCGATAATAATCGAGAACGGTTTTGCATGGTTTTTGTATCAATCAATAAATATTATCAGTGCTTTCAGGCTGCCTGAAAGAGAGGCAACCTGAAAAATTTATTCTTTTCTTCCAACACGATATACAGCCAAAGAACCCAGTAAATTAGGGAAAAATTGGATACTGCGTCCTTGACTCATGACAGTACGCGCGATGATTTTTATATGGTTAGCGTGGCATAGTCGGTCGAAGTCTTGCAAGGTGCACCAGTGCACATTCGGCGTGTCATACCATTGATAGGGCATGTCTTCCGAAACAGGCATATGACCGAACAATCCTAACTGCAAACGGTTTCGCCAGTAACCAAAATTGGGGAAGGTAACAATCGCTTCTTGTCCCACACGCATCATATCTTTCAAAATGCTTTCGGTATTTTTCATGGTTTGAATGGTTTGCGACAAAATGACAATATCAAAACTG
>JAFSQZ010000110.1 GCA_017446355.1 Neisseriaceae bacterium | reverse complement strand
TTAACTGCGTTAATGCTCGCAATGACGAAAAATTTTTTCAGGCTGCCTGAAATATTAAGTTTGTTTTTCGTGGTTAGGAGATTGCCACGCCTTGCGTTGCAAGGCTCGCAATGACGATTTTTCTTTTAGGCTGCCTGAAAAGATTTCACTTCGTGAAATAAACCTTGTTTTGCATTACAATCGTGTTTTTTTATCACTTGTATGGTTTTCAGGCTGACTGAACGTTTGTTATGGTGGCTTGAAATAATGCGGTGAAGTTGCGTTTGTAAGCGTTTTTTGAACACACTTTTTAGGAAGGAAAGTATTATGTCTTTGCAAAATGTTATTGAAACGGCTTTTGAAAATCGTGCCAGTATTACGCCTGATAATGTGAGCGGCGAAGTTAAAGAGGCGGTTTTGGAAACTTTGAAACAATTAGACAATGGTTCTTTGCGCGTGGCAGAGCGTTTGGGTGTGGGCGATTGGAAAGTGAATGAATGGGTGAAAAAAGCGGTTTTGTTGTCGTTTCGTATTCAAGATAATGTTGTTTGCGGCGATGGCGTGAATCAGTTTTTTGATAAAGTGCCTACTAAATTTGCGCAATGGACACAAGCTGATTTTCAGGCAGCTGGTTTCCGTGTTGTACCTGGTGCGGTGGCGCGTCGCGGTAGTTTTGTTGCCAAAAATACGGTGTTGATGCCGTCTTATGTAAATATCGGTGCTTATGTGGACGAGGGGACGATGGTGGATACTTGGGCAACTGTCGGCTCTTGTGCGCAAATCGGTAAAAATGTGCATTTGAGTGGTGGCGTTGGTATTGGGGGCGTGTTGGAGCCTTTGCAAGCTGCGCCAACCATTATTGAAGATAATTGCTTTATCGGTGCGCGTTCTGAAATTGTGGAAGGCGTGATTGTGGAAGAAGGTAGCGTGATTTCTATGGGCGTTTATATCGGTCAGTCTACTAAAATTTTTGACCGCGAAACAGGTGAAGTTCATTATGGTCGCGTGCCTGCTGGTTCTGTGGTGGTTTCTGGTAATTTACCTAGTAAAGATGGTTCTTGTAGCTTGTATTGTGCGGTGATTGTGAAAAAAGTGGACGCGAAAACGCGTAGTAAAACCAGTGTAAACGATTTGTTGCGCGGTATTTAATCGTTTTTGGCTTTGCTTGCCATTTGTGTTTATCTTGAAGAAGACGGCGTTTGGCTGTCTTCTTTTTTTGCGTTTTTTTTTGAACCTTACAAAAGCGCAATATTTGATTTGCTTAAAAAAGCAGTTTATTCATTATTATTGTATGGCGAGATTTGATGATGATTAAATTTTGGTACAGGCTGAAACCTTTGCAAAACTTGTCATTCTGAACTTTTCGCAGAAAAGTGAAGAATCTCATTCTTTGTTTTATAAAGATTTTTCCCTTTCACTTTGTTAAGCGAAGTCAATAAATTTGCTGATTTTTAGTTAAACAAAGTCAGCAAAGATTGACTTTTTTAATCAAATCAACGCAGGGTCAAAACATTTTTGCGTTTTCAGTACCGCAAATGCAATCGTTACCAACTTTCTCATCAGAGCCACAATCACCACTTTTTTCGCTTTACCATTTGCTACTAATCGCTCTACAAATGGCTTATAGACATTGTCTTTCCAGCGTCCGAAAGCAAAGTTCATCGCAGGAGCATAGAGTGCTTTGCGAATATCACTGTGTCCGATTTTCGATATGCCACAAACCGCATAAACACTGCTTCCTGATTGCCGTAACATCGGCGTTAAACCAAAGAAAGTCGCCGCTTCTTTACCGTTCTTAAAACCACAACTCGCCAAATAGGCAAGCAACCAGTATGCCGTTACATCACCGATAGCAGGTATGCTTTTCAACAGTTTGAAATTCTCGTTCAATGCTCTGTCTTGCCTGACAAGTAATGCGATTTTGTTTTCTAATTCTTTGATTTTTAGCGATAAGTAATCAATCAGTTCTTGGCTTGATTGAATACAATCATCATCTTTCAACATACCCAAACGCACCGTTTCTTGTGCTGCTTTGGTTTTAAGATGCTCTAATTGTCGCATCATATTCAATAGTTTCCGCTCGTTTGCTGGCTTGGGCTGATAGGTATGCAGTTTGCTGGCATTAAAGCAAGCAAATTCAGCCAACAATTTCGCATCAACCTTATCGGTTTTGCTGCGTAAATTTGCACTTTTGGCAAAGTTTGGCGTGCTTTTGGGGTTGATAACCGCAACGGTTAAACCTTTATCATACAGAAAATCGGCTAAATCCATATGATAAATATTGGTGGCTTCTAATAAAAAATAAGACTTGCCATCAAATTGGTTAAGCCATTGATAAAACAGGTTAAATCCTTGCTTATCATTAACAAAAACCTTGTGTTTGAACTTGCCGTTTTGCAACGACACGGCAACATCAAATTTGGCTTTTGCTATGTCAATGCCGACAAAATTTGTGTAAAATAAAATGTCCATGTGCTCCTAACCTTGTAAATACGGGCTACGAACGAAGTCCGTG
>JAFSQZ010000109.1 GCA_017446355.1 Neisseriaceae bacterium | reverse complement strand
TTATATTGCTATCACTTACGCTATCAATATATCTATTATTAGACAATGATATCAAATCAATAATTTATTTTATTTTTGCAATTTTTTTACTCTTTTTATCCCCAAAGGTTATACAAAATGATTTAAAAAGAGGGGCAAGAGAGAGGAAAATGTTTGGAAATCTCTTGATTAATCTTGACGCAACTGATAATAATTTATTCAAAATAGTAATTTATATTTATAACATTACTGTTTTAATATCAATCATGTTCGTTTTCATTGCACCAGCAATTGCGATATACTACTTCAATTTCCATGAGAATGAAATTAGTAAGAATACTGCTCATTGGGGACAATTTGGAGATTATGTCGGCGGGGTTGTTGGCACAATACTTGCTCTTTTGGCGTTTCTCGCAACATTGTACAAATTTATCAACAAGGGAAACAAATCAATATAGATAAAAATCTATCTAAAAAAGAACAGTTCGAAACAACTTTTTTCATACTATCAAACAGATTGATTAAATTAAGAAAAAATAAGAACATGCATCAATTTTATATGCTATTGAAAATAATTTTTATTGAAATGTATCAATATGCATCTTCCGATAAAATAATCGTGCAAAAGTATGCAAACATATTGAAAACATATTTTGATAACGATATATTAACAAAAATGTTATGCGTGTTTGAAATGATAGAAGAGCGTCATCAAAACAACAATCACAATTTGTATTTCAATATAAAAAATATTATTGAGGAGCATTCATTGTTTCAGTACTTGGATTTAAATTTAACCATACCTGACAACCGTCAGACAGCACTCAATAAACAACGCATTTTAAGATTTGGAATTCCAGCATTTGAAGGTAATATGGATATTTTGCCTATAAGAATTGCTCTTGAAAAAAATCCTAATGAACTAAAAAAATACTGTATAGAACATTATACGCAATCTGAAAAGAAAGTTCGTCAAGCCATCGCCCAAAATCCCAATACACCTTGGGAAATATTGGAGCGACTTTCCCAAGACAATGAAAAAGAGGTTGCCCAAGCGGCGAGAGATAATCTGAAAAAACAAGAAAATGCTTAATTCTTTTCAGCCTGCCTGTTTTGATTATCAGGCAGGCTGAAATTCTTCAATTTTCAAAATGTTAACAACCCCAAATAGCCAATTTTTAAAGCCAATATCAGCAAAAGGTTTTTGGCTAATGGTATTCGTATTAGTTTTTCACCACATACGCAAAAGCGTGTTTTTTGCCGTTATCGTCTTCTTCCAAATACACGCCTTGAATTTCAGGTTCAAAACCTGGTAGTTGGTTAATGCCCTCTTCTAATGCCAAGAAGTAGTCTAACACCGCACCGCCCCACACTTCACCAGGTACTATGCACAACACACCAGGTGGATAGGGCAATGCTCCTTCGGCGGCGATTCTGCCTTTGATTTGCGACAATGGCACTAACTCAATTTGATTGCGGATAAAGGCGTTGTGTGCGTCTGCCGCACTCATCGCAACTTGCGGGAAATGCGGTTTTTGAAACATTTGCCGTTGCAATTTATTGAGATTGTGCGAGCGATAGAAATTGTGCATTTTTTGGCACAATTCACGAATTCTCATAGACGCATATTGCGGTTTGGCTTTCACCAAAGTAGGCAACATACAGGAAACCAAACTGTTGGCTTCAATATGTTCTTCAAATCGGGCGATTGTGGCGACAAGGTGTTGAAATTTCGCCATATTTTCCGCAGGAGTTAGCAGGAATAAAATGGAATTTAAGTCGGCTTTTTCGGGAATCACCAAGCGTTCTCGCAAATAATGAGCCAAAATCGCCGCTGGAATGCCAAAATCTTCGTATTCGCCTGTGTCAATGTTGATGCCTGGTGTGGTGAGCAATAATTTACATGGATCAACAAAATATTGCTCATCTTTATATTCGGCAAAATCATGCCATGCAGCCCCTTCTTCAAAACGGAAGAAACGCACATCGTCTGCCATATCCTCGCTGTCATAATCCTGCCACGGCCTACCATTAACGGTTGGTGGAACAAAAGGACGAATCATGGTACAAGTTTGCAGCAACATTTTGCGTGCTTCAATACCGTTAATCACGCATTCACGCCACATCATTCGCCCTGCTTTGCCCTCGTGCATTTTGGCATTCACATCAAGGGACGCAAAAATCGGATAAAACGGACTGGTCGAGCCGTGCATCATAAACGCATTATTAAAGCGTTTGTGGTTGCAATAGCGTTGTTGCGAGTGTATGTGATTGTCCTTCTTATGAATTTGCGAGGCTTGCGAAAAACCTGCCTGCTGTTTATGCACCGATTGCGTTACGATAATACCTGGGTCGTTTTCGTTTAAATCTAACAACAAGGGCGAGCAATCGCTCATCATCGGAATAAATTGCTCATAGCCTACCCACGCCGAATCAAACAGAATGTAATCGCATAAATGCCCTATTTTATCAACCACTTGGCGAGCATTATAAATTGTGCCGTCATAAGTGCCTAATTGAATCACTGCCAAACGAAATGGGCGTTTTTCATTCGCTTTTTCAGGAGCGACTTTGGCAATTTCTGCCCGAATATAATCTTCTTCAAATGACGGTGCGGTAATGCCGCCAATAAAACCGTAGGCATTGCGAGAAGTTTCTAAATAAACAGGTTTGGCACCGCTTAATAACAAGGCTCCCTGATGCACCGATTTATGATTATTGCGGTCGAACAAAACCAAATCATCTTTGGCGGCTAACGCACCGATGGCAATTTTATTTGCCGCCGAAGTGCCGCCTAATACAAAATAAGTTTTGTCGGCGTTATACACTTTCGCGGCGTGGGCTTGGGCTTCAAACGCAGGGCCTTCGTGAATCAGCAAATCGCCCAAACGCACATCGGCATTGCACGAATCGGCACGAAACAGCGTTTCGCCAAAATACAAGAAAAACCGCCGCCCTGTGGGGTGCTTGCGGAAAAACTGTCCGCCCTGATGACCAGGGCAATCAAACGCCGCATTGCCGTAATCGGTATAATCTTTCAAGGCTTGGAAAAACGGCGGGTCAAGGCTGTCGATATAATCGGCAGCGGCGGCGTTAATCAACTGACCGTTGTAGTATTTCAACTCGTCCGCCAACTCAATCACACCGTAGAGTTCAGGCAGCCACTCGGCTGGCACAGTTTCGCCATATTCCACAGCGGCAAAAATCGGAATATTAAAACCGATTCGCTCTAACTCATTCCAAACGGCTTCAATATCAGCCACTTTAACGACTACCGCACACACATTGGTGAAGTCCGTCATATCAATATTCATCACTCTGTAGTTGGAAATGAATGCAAATTCAACACCCTGTGATACGGCAATTTTCATAGCGGCAATCCTTTAAGAAACGTCATTAAGAGAAAGTGGCCTTTTATATAAAATACGTTGTTTGTAATGATTTTGTTAGACTTTGTAAACAAAAGGCTAGTAAATGGCGCATTATAATGTAGAAAAGAAAAAGGGGTTTACACTTTTTGTGGCTTTATTTAATGATGTGTTACTCTTTTGGTTTTTTATCATTTGATTTTTTATAAAATGTTATTGAGAGCTTTGCGAATGCAAGGTGTGGCAATCTTTTTATTATAGGCTGCCTGAAAATAAAAATGCTTGCTTTAAGTTTCTACAAAGCCAAAATAAAGAATGATAAAAAGTAGGGTTTTGCAAAAGTTTCAGAATGTGGATTGTATTTTTTGCACTAAAACAAAAGCTTTTTTTATGATGGGAATAAAGAAAATATTAAGAATAACAATAAGATGACTTACTTATGGTGTTCAATATTTTTTAGGGATAGTTTGATGTGTGGTTTCTTTTTGGCAGAAGTTGTTTCTTTTTCAGGCTGCCTGAAAACAGTATTCAGTTTTTGTTGTTGTTCATCAGAAAGTAAACCACTCCAATCGCCTTTTTGATACCAAGTATCACCGTCTAGTTCAATAGGGTGCTGAATGCGTTCGCAACCGTTGCCGCATTGTAAATCGCTTGCTACGCAATATTTGTTGCACCCCCAGCAAATGCGTTCAGGGTGTTTGGGAAAAATCGGAAATTTCTTTGTTGTCATATGTGGAAAACCCTAGTGTTATTGATGTTTTAAAATAACACTTTTTGTAAGATTGGAAACGATTTTTCAATCATCTTGTTTGAAAGAAAAAAAAACGTTTTTTTATTATCCGTTATTATGAAGTTTTACGTAAGCACTGAAATCTTTTATTTCAGGCAGCCTGAAATGGATAAAGTACAACAAATAATAATTGATATGAAAAATCATTGGGGTTGAATGTTGGGAAAGTGTTGCAAATAGGTGCAAATTTTAAAAGTGTTTTTATGTATCAATCATCAAAAAGCTGCCTGAATACAGATAGTTGCATTCAGGCAGCCTGAAATCTAAAAAATTTATTCAACCATTTCTGCTTTTTCAATCACAACGGTATCAACAGGGACATCGTCATAGTAACCAACGCGTGTGGTGGACACGTTTTCAATGGCATCAACAACGTCTTGACCTTCTACAACTTTACCAAACACGGCATATCCCCATTCTTGTACGACAGGACGACCGTATAATTCTTTGCCACGAAAGTTTAAGAAATCATTATTGGCGGTGTTGATAAAAAATTGTGCGCTGGCGGAATGTGGGTCAGAAGTGCGTGCCATTGCGATGGTGTAGCGTTCGTTTTTTAAACCATTATTGGCTTCATTTTCAATCGGTGCGCGAGTGGCTTTTTCTTGCATATTGGCTTCTAAACCACCGCCTTGAATCATAAAACCTTTGATGACACGGTGAAAAATTACGCCGTTGTAAAAACCATCTTTGACGTATTGTTCAAAGTTTGCAGCAGTTTTGGGTGCGGCTTCGTGGTTTAATTCAATGCTGATAACACCTAAATTTGTGTGTAATTTAATCATAACTTATCCTTGCAAATGAATAGGCTGCCTGAAAAGTTTCAGGCAGCGTGGGTTGAAATGTGCTTATTTTAACACGGCTTCTTGTGCGGCTTTAACGTTGTCTACCGCGTTGTCAATGATGCTTTGTTCACTGTTGTTGAAATTTTCTGCAACATTGCTAACTGTGGTATTTTTATCAGTTTGTTCTTTTGTTAAAGACAATTCTTCGCCGTCAAGTAAACGTTTGATATTGCTGCGATGACGGAAAATAATCATTATTGCCATAAACAATAAAGCTTGTCCTATGGTAGAACCCAATGGTTGGTCGCGCAATACAATGAACGCAATCCAAGGTGCACACATTGCGGAAATTAAGGCAGCCAGAGAAGATTTTTTAAAATAATAAACCACACTTCCCCAAATCAATAATACCCAAAAAGTTGTCCAAAACGACATTGCAAGCAATGCACCGAATGCGGTTGCCACGCCTTTGCCGCCTTTAAAATCAAAGAAAATAGGGTAAAGATGTCCAATAAACGCGGCAAGCGAGGTGATAGGAATTAAAACAGGCGACATATCTTTAAAAATGGCACACATCATATAAGCCAGTATGACCGCTAAAAAACCTTTAAACGCATCACCAAATAAAGTCCAAGCGGCTGCGTCTTTTCTACCACTGCGCAACATATTGCTGCTGCCTGGATTGCCTGAACCATAAGTGCGTGGGTCAGGTAAATTAAATTGTTTGGAAACGATGGTGGCACTAGAAATGGAACCTAATAAATAGGCTGCTAGGGTGGTTAATATAGCTACGAAGAACATCATTTGCTCCTTATATCGTTTACAATAACGCTCATTTGGCGATTCACCTGCTTATTTTATAATGGAAATCAAACAAATGGATAAAATTTTCCTAAACGGTATGAAAGTGGACACTTTAATTGGTGTTTATGATTGGGAACGTACACGTGCGCAAAAATTGGTATTGGATTTAACGATTGGGCTGCCTGAAAACAGTGTACGCAATGATGATATTCAACACACGATTCATTACGGTAAAGTGTGTCAACGGGTGCGCGAAGCTTTGAAACAACGAGATTTTCAGTTGTTGGAAAGTTTGGCGGAATTTATTGCAACATTGATTTTTGATGAATTTCAGGCAGCTTTTGTGCGTGTAAAAATAGTGAAACCTGGTATTTTGCCTGATGTGCGCGAAGTGGGCATAGAGATTGAGCGATATGCTGCCGCGTAAGCAGCTGCCTGAAAGTGTATTGGTATCATTGTTTGTGTTAAGTCAATATTCAACAGATTAGTTACACAGTTAATCTGTTAGAAACTGTTAAAATTGCGACCGTTTCGGTTCAGCTTTTTTGTTGTTGATAAATATGTTTTTTTCTTCTTGGACAGAACGCTTGTTGCGCTACTATTATTTAGGACGCGATAAACTGCTGCATTTTTTTGGTATTAAAGGACGCAGCGCGTGGATTAGTGCGCCTATTTGTGTAACCGAACATATGGAACGCGAACACCCTGAAAGTTGCAAACGTCTAGAAATTATTGAAAAAATTTTACGCCGTTCGCCGATTTGGGTGATGTTGCAAAAAATCACTGCACCAGAAGTCAGTGATGTTCAGTTGGCGCGTGTACACAGTCGCAAATATTTGCGTTTTTTAGAATGTAAAACACCTGTTTCAGGCAGCCTGAAAATTGAAGAAGATACTTATTTAAGCGCAAACACTTTAAAATCCGCGCGTTACGCAGCAGGTGCTGCTATTAAAGCGGTGGATATGGTGATGAAAAAACAAGCTAAAAATGCTTTTTGCGCCATTCGTCCACCAGGTCATCATGCCAGTGATGAACGTGCATCAGGTTTTTGTTTTATCAACAATATTGCAGTGGCAGCCATGCACGCGATTGCAGAATATCATTTGGAACGTGTCGCTATTTTGGATTTTGATTTGCATCACGGCGATGGCACAGAAAAAATTTTTCGTGATGATAACCGCGTGTTGTTTCTCTCGCTTTTTGAATATCCATTGTATCCTGTGATGGATTTAGCCACTTATCCCGAATGTCCTAATAATACCGTCCGAACACCCTTAAAAGCAGGTGATGGCAGTAATGAATTTCGTGATGCGATTCGAGAACAATGGTTGTCGCGTTTAGACGTTTTTCAACCAGAATTGATTTTGTGTTCCGCTGGTTTTGATGGACACAAAAACGATCCGCTTGGTCATTTAAATCTCACCGAAGATGATTTTGAATGGTTAACCAAAAAAGTGATGTTGCTGGCTAATCGTTACGCATCTGGGCGAATTGTGTCGGTGTTGGAAGGAGGATACAATCCACGAACATTAGCAAAAAGTGTGAAAGCACATTTGTCATGTTTGGTAAAAGCCAGTCCTTTTTATTAGTAGTTATTTGATTTTTCAAAATAAAGCGTAATTTTCTTCTTATTTCTTTTATTTATAAAACGTGTATTCTTCTTGCCAAATCCATTTTGAAAGGCTATATTGCCAAGTTGATTTAAAAAAGAGATTTTCATTATGAGTTGGTTAGACAAAATTCTCCCACCTAAAATCAAAAGAAACGACAGTAAATCTGCTATTCCAGAAGGCTTATGGACAAAATGCAGTAGTTGCGGTGCAACTTTATATTCCACAGATGTTGAAAAAAACGCAAATGTTTGTCCCAAATGTGGTCATCACGGTGCGCTCACTGCGCGTGAACGCTTAAACGTGTTATTAGATGAAGACGAGCGCGAAGAAGTTGCGGCGCACATCAAACCAACAGATATTCTCAAATTTAAAGACAGTAAAAAATACACCGACCGATTGAGTGCAGCACGCAAAAGCACAGGGGAAGACGATGCTATTGTGGTGATGAAAGGCAAAATTCACGGTTTGCCTGTTGTGGTGGCTGTGTTTGAATTTCGTTTTATTGGTGGCTCTATGGGTTCGGTTGTTGGTGAACGTTTCGTACAAGGTGTACGTTGTGCTGTTGCTGATAAATGTGCTTTTATTTGCGTTGCCGCTTCGGGAGGTGCGCGAATGCAAGAAGGTTTAACTTCTTTAATGCAAATGACTAAAACCAGTGCGGCTTTACATCTTTTGAACGAAGCTGGCTTGCCTTTTATTTCGGTTTTAACCGACCCAACAATGGGCGGCGTTTCTGCCAGTTTCGCTTTTTTAGGTGATGTGGTTTTGGCTGAACCGAATGCTTTAGTGGGCTTTGCAGGACCACGTGTTATTGAGCAAACAGTGCGCGAAACCTTGCCAGAAGGTTTTCAACGTGCAGAATTTTTGTTGAAAAAAGGCGCGATTGACCAGATAGTTGACCGTCGTGAAATGAAACAACGATTGGTTGAATTGATTACTTTATTGAGCAATCAGTCAATGAAACACTAATTTTTGTTTTGCTTATTCAGGCAGCTTTTTTTCAGGCTGCCTGAAACATTTTAATAAATTGATAACGGATTAAAAAAATGCAATTTCCTTATTCTTGGTTAAAAGAACTCGTTCATACGCAACAAACCCCAGATGAATTAGCACATATGCTGACAATGTCAGGCTTGGAAGTGGAAGAAACCGAATTGGCTGCACCTGAATTTTCTGGTGTGGTCATTGCCGAAGTGAAGTCAGTGGAAAAACATCCTGATGCCGACCGTTTGAATGTTACCCAAGTAGATGTGGGTGCAGAAACATTGTTGCAAATTGTATGCGGTGCGCCCAATGTAAAAGTGGGTATGAAAGTGCCTTGTGCAATGGACGGTGCGTTGTTGCCTGGTGATTTTAAAATCAAACCCACCAAAATGCGCGGCGTAATGTCTAATGGAATGCTCTGTTCTGCGCGAGAATTGGGATTATCTGAAAAAACAGATGGTTTATTGGAGCTGCCTGAACAAGCACCGATTGGCGTGTCTATTCGTGAATTTTTAGATTTAGACGATACCTTGTTTACTTTGAAAATTACGCCCAATCGCACCGATTGTTTAAGTTTAAAAGGCATTGCGCGTGAAGTAGGGGCGTTGACGCAAACGAAAGTTCACTTCCCAGAAATTGCCGAAGTCAAACCCAGTATTGCCAGCAAAAAAGCGGTGAGTATTGATGCGCCCAAAGATTGTGGTCGTTTTTTAAGTCGTGTTATTGAAGGTGTGAATGCCCAAGCAAATAGCCCAGAATGGTTGGTTACACGTTTAACACGTTGTGGTGTACGCAGTGTGTCAGCTTTGGTGGATATTGGTAACTATGTGATGCTGGAATTAGGGCAACCTATGCACGTTTTTGATGCAGACAAACTTTCAGGCAGCCTGCATATTCGCCGCGCACAAAATGGAGAAACATTGGCGTGTTTAAACGAAAAAACAGTTACTTTATCAGATAATACATTAGTGGTGGCTGATGAGCAAAAAGCATTGTCCATTGCAGGCTTGATGGGAGGCGAAGCCAGCGCAGTTGGCAATGACACGCAAAACATTGTTCTAGAAAGCGCGTGGTTTACGCCTGAAATAATTTCAGGAAAATCAAGACAATATGGTTTCGGTTCCGACAGTTCGTTCCGTTATGAACGTGGCGTAGATTTTATGTTGCAACGCGAAGCAATGGAGCGTGCCAGTCAACTGGTGTTGAGTATTTGTGGCGGACAAGCAGGAGAAATTGTAGAAGCACTTGGAAAGCTGCCTGAAAGCAAACAAGTACAAGTGCGTTCTGAACGCGTCAACAAAATATTGGGTACAACAATTAGTGAAAGCGCAATTGGCACGATTTTACAAAATCTAGGTTTGCAGCCTGAACAAACCGAAACAGGTTATAGGGTTTATTCACCAAGTTTTCGCTATGATATTGAAATTGAAGAAGATTTAATTGAAGAAATCGCACGAGTCTATGGTTACGAAAATATTCCTGATGACAAATCGTCAGGCATATTGTCTATGTTAAGGCAGCCTGAAAACCGCCGCTCACGTTTTAGCGTGTATCAAAAAATGGCAGAACGCGGTTTTCAAGAAGTAGTCAGTTATGCATTTGTGGACGAAGCTTGGGAACAAGATTTTGCCAATAACCAAGACCCAATTCGTTTGCAAAACCCATTGGCAACACAATACGCCGTTATGCGTTCCACTTTGATAGGTGGCTTAATAGAAGTGTTGAAAAACAATTTAAATCGCAAACAAAATCGCGTCCGTTTATTTGAAGTAGCACGCACATTTGCCAAAGAAAATAATGAATTTGTGCAAAAAGAACGCATCGCAGGTTTGGCTTACGGCTCTGCGCTGCCAGAACAATGGTCTGAAAAAACACGTATGGTGGATTTTTATGACATCAAAGCCGATGTAGAAAGTTTATTACAAGGTCAAAAAATCAATTGGATAAAAGCAGAACACCCAGCTTTACACCCTGGTCGTTCTGCCAACGTATCCGTAGATGGCAAAGTTGTTGGTTTTGTGGGCGAATTACACCCCAAATGGTTGCAAAAATACGATTTGCCACAGGCTGCATTGGTTTTTGAATTGGATATGGACGCAGTGTTATCGCGTGAAAAAGTGCGTTATCAAGGTATGTCTAAATTCCAAGCAGTTCGCCGTGATTTAGCATTTGTGCTGCCTGAAAACATAGCATTTGCAGATTTACTAAATACTTTACAAACAGTAAAATCTTCTCTTATTCAAGAAATCAGCTTATTTGATGTTTATCGCGGCAAAGGGCTGCCTGAAAATATGAAAAGTATGGCAGTAAAAGTGATGTTGCAAGATATGAACAACACGTTGACCGATGAAATGGTAGAACCTGTTATCAATAAACTGATTCAGGCAGCCGAAACATTAGGTGCGAAATTGCGTTGATTTGATGAAACAAAAATGCTTATTGCATTACGTTTTAATGCAATGATGTTT
Organism: Neisseriaceae bacterium; assembly: GCA_017446355.1. Classification (GTDB taxonomy): domain Bacteria; phylum Pseudomonadota; class Gammaproteobacteria; order Burkholderiales; family Neisseriaceae; genus RGIG3394. Next base: position 6,032 of record JAFSQZ010000109.1, on the reverse strand, counting down.
TCTTAAAGTAAAGTAGTTACTAATATCCCATTGATTATATGAGATATTGTTTCAATTCGGTGAGATGCTTTTAAGTTAAAATGTTTCCTTTGCTGACTGAAACATTAAGCTGATAAACCGTCTCACCTTTCTTTTAAGCAAGTGTTACACTTGAAACTTTACTATCCTGCCTGAAAATAGCGAGTTTCCGAAAAACTTCATAAAGTTACACAATACTACATATTCATTGATTTACCGTGAAGATTTATTTCATTTTAATAAAAAATAAAGAAAAAAACGTAAAAATAATAATGATAAATAAGTAGTAAAATTGTAAAGAAATGTTTATTTGTAAAAATATTGCAACAATATTATCTTTATTTTTATGTTAAATATATTTATTTATTCTAATTTTTTTCATTTATTAAAAATAAATATTTTTTCAGTATGTTGAAAATGTTTCTTTATGTTAATTTTAATTTTTTGATAGTTAAAAACAATTTTACGTGCAAACTACTTTTGATTACATTTCACAAAATCGTTTTCTTACCAGCGTGTGAGAAACGTTTTTTTATCGCAAAAACGGTAAGTCATTTATTTTTTATATTTGTTATTTAATATCATCAAGGGAGTTTTTCATGAGTCAGTATTCTGCGGGTGCAGCCTTTCGTCAAGCTGTAAAAGAATCTAATCCTTTGGCTGTTGTCGGTTGCGTTAATGCATATTTTGCACGCTTGGCAACAGCTACTGGTTTTAAAGCGGTGTATTTATCAGGTGGCGGTGTTGCTGCTTGTTCTTGCGGTATCCCTGATTTGGGTATCACCACAATGGAAGATGTGTTAACCGATGCTCGCCGTATCACTGATAATGTACAAACTCCATTGTTGGTGGATATTGATGTGGGTTGGGGTGGTGCTTTCAATATTGCACGTACCATTCGCTCTTTTGAACGCGCAGGCGTTGCAGCGGTTCATATTGAAGACCAAGTAGCGCAAAAACGTTGTGGACACCGTCCAAACAAAGCCATCGTATCACAAGCAGAAATGGTGGATCGTATTAAGGCAGCAGTAGATGCGCGTGTAGATGAAAACTTTGTGATTATGGCGCGTACTGATGCTTTGGCAGTAGAAGGTTTAGATGCAGCGATTGATCGTGCTCGTGCTTGTGTTGAAGCTGGTGCGGATATGATTTTCCCAGAAGCGATGACCGATTTGGCAATGTACAAACAATTTGCTGATGCTGTGAAAGTTCCTGTTTTAGCAAACATCACTGAATTTGGTGCAACACCTTTATACACTCAAAAAGAATTGGCTGAAAATGGCGTTTCTTTGGTGTTGTATCCTTTATCAACTTTCCGTGCGGCCAGCAAAGCAGCGTTGAATGTCTACGAAGCGATTATGCGTGATGGCACACAAGCTAATGTCGTGGATACGATGCAAACTCGTGCAGAATTGTACGAACACTTAAACTACCACGATTTTGAACAAAAATTGGATAAATTGTTTAGTCAAAACAAATAATTTATCAAGATTTTGATTAAGTATAAACGGCGTTTTCAGGCTGCCTGAAAATGCTGTGATACGAGAAAAATTTTTTACTTTTGATTATTTTTTATTTATTTTTGGAGAACACATTATGTCTAATGAAACTACCCAACAACCTGTAACACCAAAACCTAAAAAATCCGTTGCACTTTCAGGTGTCGCTGCTGGTAATACAGCGTTGTGTACAGTTGGTCGTTCTGGTAACGATTTAAGCTATCGTGGTTACGATATTTTAGATTTGGCAAAACATTGTGAATTTGAAGAAGTTGCGCACTTGTTGATTCACGGCTACTTACCAAACAAACACGAATTGGCTGCATACAAACGCAAATTACAAAGCTTGCGTGGTTTACCTGCTAGCGTGCTCAACTGCTTGGAAAACTTGCCTGCACACACTCACCCAATGGACGTAATGCGTACAGGTGTATCAGTATTGGGCTGTGTTCAACCAGAACGTGAAAGCCACCCTGCTAGTGAAGCACGTGATATTGCTGATAAATTGATTGCTTCTTTGGGCAGTATGTTATTGTACTGGTATCACTATTCACACAATGGCAAAATGATTGATGTAGACAGCGAAGAAGAAAGCATTGGCGGTCATTTCTTACACTTGTTGCACGGCAAACGTCCAACAGAAGAACAAGTAAAAGCAATGCACACTTCTTTGATTTTGTACGCAGAACACGAATTCAACGCTTCAACGTTCACTTCTCGTGTGATTACAGGTACTGGTTCAGATTTATATTCAGCAATCACTGGTGCGATTGGCGCATTGAAAGGTCCAAAACACGGTGGTGCGAACGAAGTGGCTTACGATATTCAAAAACGTTATCGCAATGCTGACGAAGCGGAAGCTGATATTCGTGAACGTATGGCACGCAAAGAAATCATCATTGGTTTCGGACACCCTGTTTACACTATTTCTGACCCACGCAACGTAGTGATTAAAGAAGTGGCGCGCACATTGAGCAAAACTGAAGGTGATATGCGCTTATTTGACATTGCAGAACGTATTGAAACAGTGATGCAACAAGAGAAAAAAATGTTCCCTAACTTGGACTGGTTCTCTGCTGTTTCTTATCAAAAATTAGGCGTGCCTACTGCAATGTTCACACCATTATTCGTGATTTCACGCACTACTGGTTGGTCAGCACACGCGTTAGAGCAACGTGTAGATGGTAAAATCATTCGCCCAAGTGCTAACTACACTGGTCCAGACGATCAAGAGTTTGTACCTCTTGAAAAACGTTAATCACTTTCAGGCTGCCTGAAAGTATCAAAAAAGGCTGCCTGAACATGTGTTTTCATGTTTTCAGGCAGTTTTTTCTCTTTTCAGCACTTTTAGGCTGCCTGAAAATTTCAGGCAGTTTAACTGTTTTATAAACTTTATAAACCATATAGAAAGTTTTCTTTAAAATGAACGCCAATCAAGCATACAAAAAACCACTACCTAATAGTGATTTACACTATTTTGATGCACGCGCTGCTGTTGAAGATATTCAGGCAGGCGCGTATGACAAACTTCCTTATACCAGCCGTATTTTGGCAGAAAACTTGGTGAACCGTGCAGATAAAGTAGATTTGGCTACTTTACAATCATGGTTGAAACAATTGATTGAAAACAAACAAGAAATTGACTTTCCTTGGTATCCAGCACGTGTAGTGTGCCACGATATTTTAGGTCAAACTGCTTTGGTGGATTTAGCAGGTTTGCGTGATGCCATCGCCGATCAAGGTGGTGATCCTGCCAAAGTAAATCCAGTGGTACAAACCCAATTGATTGTTGACCATTCATTAGCCGTAGAATGTGGTGGTGATGATCCTGATGCATTTGCCAAAAACCGTGCGATTGAAGATCGTCGCAATGATGACCGTTTCCACTTTATTAACTGGACAAAAACCGCATTTGAAAATGTAGACGTTATTCCTGCGGGTAACGGCATTATGCACCAAATCAACTTGGAAAAAATGTCGCCCGTGATTCAAGTGAAAAATGGCGTTGCATTCCCTGATACTTGCGTGGGTACTGACTCACACACACCACACGTAGATTCTTTGGGTGTGATTTCAGTGGGTGTAGGCGGTTTGGAAGCAGAAACCGTTATGCTTGGTCGTGCATCTATGATGCGTTTACCTGATATCGTTGGTGTGGAATTAGTTGGCAAACGTCAAGCAGGCATCACAGCTACTGATATTGTATTGGCATTGACAGAATTTTTACGTAAAGAACGTGTTGTTGGCGCATTTGTAGAATTTTTCGGCGAAGGTGCTGCCAGCTTATCTGTTGGCGACCGTGCCACCATTTCTAATATGACACCAGAATTCGGCGCAACCGCTGCCTTATTCTCTATTGACCAACAAACCATTGATTACTTGAAATTAACTGGTCGTGATGATGACCAAGTTAAATTGGTAGAAAACTACGCTAAAACTGCTGGATTATGGTCAAGCAGCCTGAAAAATGCTGTGTATCCACGCGTTTTAACATTTGATTTATCAACCGTTACACGCAATATGGCAGGTCCAAGTAATCCACATGCACGTTTTTCAACAACTGATTTGGCGAAAAAAGGCTTGGCTGCACCATACGAAGTTCCCGCTGATGGCAAAATGCCTGACGGTGCTGTGATTATTGCTGCCATTACCAGCTGTACCAATACTTCAAACCCACGAAACGTAGTTGCAGCTGCCTTATTGGCACGCAATGCCAACCGTATGGGTTTAACACGTAAACCTTGGGTGAAATCATCATTTGCGCCTGGTTCAAGAGTTGCAGAAGTATACTTGCGTGAAGCTGGTTTGCTGCCTGAATTGGAACAATTAGGTTTCGGTATCGTAGCCTTTGCGTGTACTACTTGTAACGGTATGAGCGGTGCGTTACGTCCAGAAATTCAACAAGAAATCATTGACCGTGATTTGTATGCAACCGCCGTATTATCGGGCAACCGCAACTTTGATGGTCGTATTCACCCTTATGCAAAACAAGCATTCTTGGCATCACCTCCATTAGTGGTGGCTTACGCCATTGCAGGCAGCATTCGTTTTGATATTGAAAACGATGTTTTGGGTGTAAAAGATGGCAAAGAAATTCGTTTGAAAGACATTTGGCCAAGCGATGAAGAAATTGACGAAATTGTTGCCAAATTTGTGAAACCACAACAATTCCGCGATGTTTATATTCCAATGTTCAACACAGGTACTGCGGAAAAAGCCAGCAGCCCATTGTATGCATGGCGCGAAAAATCTACTTATATTCGCCGTCCACCATACTGGGAAGGTGCTTTGGCAGCAGAACGCACTTTAAAAGGTATGCGTCCATTAGCATTGCTGCCTGATAACATTACCACTGACCACTTATCTCCTTCCAACGCCATTTTGCCAAGCAGTGCAGCAGGTGAATACTTGGCAAAAATGGGCTTGCCAGAAGAAGACTTCAACAGCTACGCAACACACCGTGGCGACCACTTAACCGCACAACGTGCTACTTTGGCCAATCCAAAACTCTTTAATGAGATGGTGAAAAATGAAGATGGCAGCACCAAACAAGGTTCTTTGGCGCGTGTTGAGCCAGAAGGCAAAGTAATGCGTATGTGGGAAGCCATTGAAACCTATATGAACCGTAAACAACCATTGATTATCGTTGCTGGTGCGGATTACGGTCAAGGTTCAAGTCGCGACTGGGCAGCCAAAGGGGTACGTTTAGCAGGCGTAGAAGCGATTGTGGCAGAAGGTTTTGAACGCATTCACCGTACCAACTTAATTGGTATGGGCGTATTACCCTTGCAATTTAAAGCAGGCACCAACCGTAAAACTTTGGCATTAGATGGTACCGAAACTTACGATGTCGTGGGTAAACGTGTACCACGTGGTGATTTAACCTTAATTATTCATCGCAAAAATGGCGAAGTGGTAGAAGTACCCGTAACCAGCCGCTTGGATACTGCTGAAGAAGTATTGATTTACGAAGCAGGTGGTGTATTGCAACGCTTTGCACAAGATTTCTTGGCAGGTGAAGTGTAAACATCTGAACCGTTTCATTAAGTTGTTTTGATAATAACTTAATTTGAAATACGTTTAAAAAACTGCCCCTTTCTCGTTTAGATGAGAAAGGGGTGGTTTTTTTAATGAAAGCTTTGCAGCATTTATTTATCACGCTTATTACTGCAAGTGGATAAAAATCAGATTGAAACCTTTGCAAAACTTGTCATTCTGAACTTTTTGCAGGAAAGTGAAAAATCTTATTCTTTGTTTGATAAAGATTTTTCCCTTTCACTTCGTTCAAGGTCAAAATGACGAATGATAAATAAGCGTTTTGCCGAATTTTAGTTTGTCAGATATAAGTAGGGTGAGATTACTTGAAAACAGAAAAAGGCATTTTGTTTTCGCTAAAACAGTATATTTTCCTTAATTTCTCGGATTTTATCGCGCAAAATTGCGGCTTCTTCAAATTGTAAATCTTTGGCTGCCTGAAGCATTTTTTTCTCTAATCGTGCGATTTCTTTAATGGCA
>JAFSQZ010000108.1 GCA_017446355.1 Neisseriaceae bacterium | reverse complement strand
TTAAAAACAATCAACAAGGATAAAAAAAATGACACCAACATTCACAGAAAAACTCAACAAAATACAAACCGAGCTAAACGCACCAAAAGACGCGTATAACAGCTTTGGCAAATACAAATACCGCAGTGCTGAAAGCATTTTGCAAGCGGTTAAACCCTTGCTAGCAAAACAAGGTTTGATTTTGACTATTTCGGACAGCGTTATTCAAATAGCTGAACGCATTTATATTCAAGCAACAGCCAAAATCACAGACGGCAAAGAAAGCGTAGAAACCACCGCATTAGCGCGTGAACCCTTGCTTAAAAAGGGAATGGATGACAGTCAAATAACAGGCGCAACTAGCAGTTATGCACGGAAATACGCATTATGTGGACTACTTGCCATTGACGACAACAAAGATGCAGACGCATTAAATAGACACGAAGACGAAGAAGAGAAAATCACGCTAAAAACAGAAGATATTATCAAGTCTTTAAACGGCGCATCTAATTTAGAGCAGTTAAAAGAGCTATTCGGTTATTCGTGGAAATATGCAGATGCTGAACAGCGAAAAATTATCCAGCCGATTTATGAGCAACGAAAAGCTGATTTTCTAGCAGAGCAACAAGCTTAAACCTTTATGGCGGTTTATATCATTTTTTAATTTTTGTTTTGAACCATTCAAAAAGTCTACAAAAAAACAAGTGTTAAGCCGATATGAACCGCCCCCATTTCAGGCAGTGTGTTGTATTTTTTTATTGCTAAACTTTCACTGTAACCACCAAGCAATGCACTGCCTGAACCCCTTTTCATCAACAACCTATAAGGATTTAAAAAATGAACATTTTTATTGATATTGAAACCATTCCTTGCCAAAAACAAGGCGCGTATGACGAATTTTTAAAAGACGCACGCGAAAACTTCAAAGCACCAAGCACCTTGACAAAAGAAACAATGGCAAAGGATTTAGGCATTACAGACAAAGACGAGATTAAATTTACCAGCGCGAACTCAATGCGTGAAATGTGGACAGCCAAAATGGCAGAAATTAAAGCACCTGAAATTGCTGATATTGAATACCGCAAAACCGCGTTAAACGGCGCAAAAGGCGAGATTTACTGTATCTGTTTTGCGCTTGATGACGGTGAAGTACAAACCGCGTTAGGTTTAGACGAAAAAGCAACATTGCAACAATTTTTTGAAAAACTAGAACAGGGATTGAAAGCCGATAATCGGTTACACCGTTTTATTGGACACAATATTATTGACTTTGATTTGCGCTTTATTTTCCAGCGAGCAGTGGTACACGGCATTAAGCCAAAATTAGACCTAAATTTAAGCCGATACAGCGACAAAGCCTTTGACACAATGACTGAATGGGCTGGATACGGAAACCGCATTTCATTAAAAGACCTTTGCGAAACATTGGACATACCGACACCAAAAGACGACATAGACGGCAGTCAAGTGTGGGATTGTGTGAAAAACGGCGATGGCGAACGTGTTGCTAAATATTGCAGAAAAGACGTCATCGCAACGCGTGAAGTTTACAAACGATTGACCTTTCAAGCAGACTAAAAACTAAAACAGCCCTTGTCTATTCAGGCAGTGGCTAGGAGAAAACAATGAAAAAAATAATTGATAGAAACCACAAAGATTTTGAACAAGTATTAGATAAAGTTATTCAACATATGAATAAAAACGGCGTAAAAATTGATAATGTTGATAATTTTAAAAAAGACGTTAAACAACTAATTTTACACGAAGACAAAACTCTTGAAATTGTTGGAACAGGGAATTAAAGATGAGTGATTATCACAAAACTGTAATTAACGATACTTTAAGCGATATTCAATCTTTAATGAGAGATACTTTTCAAGATTTTTTAATTGAAGTTGAAACACTTGAAAAAGAAAACAAGTATTTAAAAAATCGCATTAAAGAGCTTGAAGAACTTCTAAAAATAGCGAAAGAAAGAGATTAAAAATGAGCGTGAACAAAGTAATCTTAATTGGCAGATTGGGTAAAGACCCTGAAATGCGCTATACAGCTACAAATGACGCAATAGCGCGTTTTAGCATTGCCACAAGCGAAAAATACAAAGATAAACAAGGCAATCCCATTGATAAAACAGAATGGCACAATATTGTGATGTTTGGCAAGCTTGCAGAAATTGCAGGGCAATACTTAAAAAAAGGCAGTTTGATTTTTGTTGAAGGTAAAATACAAAGTCAAAAATACAAAGACAAACAAGGTATTGAGCGTGTGAGCTATGAAATTATTTGCTACGAAATGAAAATGTTAAGCAGTAAAGACGAAAATGCGCAAAATGCGCAAAATGCACAGCCACCATCAAAACAACAGGCGACACAACAGCCAGTTGAGCCAGTTGATGATGTTGATGACGACATTCCTTTTTAAATTTAAGGATCTGAAATGATTACAGATAAAATTCAAGAAAAACTAATCAGCAAAAAACAAGTAAAAGAATTATGGGCATTACCGCCAAATAACAAAATGCCATCTGATAGCACAATATGGCATTATACCAATCAAGGCAAAATACCAAAGCCAATAAGAATTGGGCATATTAACCTATACAAACGAGAGGAAGTAATACGATTAAGAAACCAAGCACTACAAATGGATTGAATAAAAATGAACAAAAACCTTTACATCGGCGAGAAAACGCTATAATTTGAATATCAATCAAACGAATAGCGGTTTTTCGCCCGATAGCGTCTTTTTTTATGCCTGAATACTTTTCAGGCTGCCTGAAAACAATTATTCAAACAGTTTCACTTAATCAACTTAAATCACTCATCGCTAATTGAGCCAAATAGTTGCTACGGCTTTTGTAATGACTTTTATTTGAAAGAATTTTCTTGTCAATTTGATACAACAGAGATTGTGGCAAGGTAATATTGATTTTTTCAGCCTTGCCTAAATAAGGCGTTAAATCAATCTCAACCATTGCCCAACTCATACCCTGATAATCCACATTCTCAATATAATCATCAATCGTTTTTGGCATAGGAATGGTATCACCATCTGCTGCCAAACATTCCAAATGTAACGCAATAGCATCTGCAATATTATTGCAAGCGTCCTGATAACTATCGCCAACACTCACGCAACCTAATAAGTCAGGCACAACAACGCCATAAACCGCTTTGTTATTCACAATTTCTTTTTCTATTGCAATCGGATACAACATAATCATTTCCTTTTTATTTCAAACCTGCTTGTTTTAACACGCTATTTAAAGTGCCAATAGGGATATGGTCTTTTGGGTGTGGCACGGTTATTTTGCCTTTTTTGGTGGGGTGCTTAAAGTTATGATGAGAACCATTTACAGCAACCAAATACCAACCATCTTGTTTAAGCATAGCAATCAATTCGCGACTTTTCATTATGTCTATTTTTTAATCATCAAGATATTTTTATTATACATAATTATACATAATTATCTATATTATGTAAATAGATAATT
>JAFSQZ010000107.1 GCA_017446355.1 Neisseriaceae bacterium | reverse complement strand
TTTCAGGCAGCCTGAAAATTTTTACCAACGATACGACACACCTAAACGAACATCGCGTCCTGGTTCTGGTAAAGCGTTAGAACCTGCTCGTTGGCTGTGGGAGCGATAGTTTTTATCAAAAGCGTTATCCACAGATAAATTGATATTCAAATCATCTTTGCCTGTTGGTTGCCAATTCACAAAGAAATCATGTACGCCATAACCTTTGCGGACAGTAGGCTCGCCACCACCACGCAAGGCGTCTTCGGATAAATAAGACGATCTTTGTGCATAACGACCACGCCAACCAATTTCTAAATGTGGTTTTTCAAAGTAGTAAGACAAGGAAGTTGTCCATTGTCTGCCGATTGGAATGGCTTGTTGCACTGCGTCTAATGTGGTGCCGTTCATTTCAGGTTTGCTGTATGCCATACCAATTCGTGCTTTTAATCCACGCCATTTGTAGCCTAAATTCAGTTCGTAACCTGAATTTTTCAGGCTGCCTTCGGAATATAAACGAATAGGCTGTCCAGAACGACCACCACCGCCGTAGTTGGTTAAGTCTTTGATTTTTTGATAGAAATAAGTTGCATCAGCAGATAAACCATTCCATTGCCATTTGGCGTTGATTTCGGTATTGCGTGAGCGTTCGGCTTTTAAATTTGGATCTAATGACACTGAACCGCCTGTCAGTTGCACTTCATAAAAGCGTGGTGAACGAGTGGCGTAATTATGAGAAACGCTGAATGATAAGTTATCGGTCGCGTCCCAAATCAAGCCTAAACTTGGACTAACTGTTCCATCTGAAACTGATGGTGTTGCATTGCCTGCCGATTTCATTTTGAAATAGTCATAACTTAAACCAGTAGTCAATGTGAATTGTTGGTTGTTGCCCAATCCCCATAAGCCTTCAATGTAGGCTTTGTAGTCATCTTTTTCTTGTTTGAATGGGCTGCCTGAATTTTGCACGCCTTCTTCGTTGCGATAATTCAAACCGTATTTCAGCGTATGATTTTCACCAATTTTGCTGATTAAATTCAGGTTGCCACCAATGGTTTCGGTTTCAGGCGTGGTTGGATTGGCTGATTTAAGTTTATGCTTGTTGGCAATGCGGTAAATATTTGCATCAATATTACTGAAAATACCTGCATCTTTGGTTTTGAAATACAAGTTCGTATGGTCTTGAATGCGGTGTTTGTAATACGGATTGTCGTTGGTTGTACCAAAATAAAACTCTTCACGCAGATTGCGTTCGCCGTAATTTTCTTCACGGCTGTGTTTTAAGCCAATCGTCATATCTTCGGTTGGGTGAACATTCACTTTTGCCAAGAAGCTGCGATTGCCCAAAGCACTGTTTTTCACTTTATCAGAACCATCAGCGGAAACATAATTTTTACCGCCTTTATAATCTTTTTCGTGCGTCCAGTTACCAATAAAAATGCCATCAACGGATTTGTCAGGCAACTGACCATACACCGCAAAACCGCCGTAATGACCACTATTAGAACCAACGCCAGCACGCAGCCTGAAACCTGCATTCTGACCATCTCTTAATAAATCTGTTGCATCAACGGTTTCGGCAACAATTTGCCCAGAAGTTGCACCAATGCCTGAACTTGCAGAGCCTGTACCTTTTTGAATTTTGACAATTTTCACCAAAGCAGGGTCCAGCATAAAGCGACCTTGATGGTGGAAAATGGAAGTTGCGTCTGTGGAAGCACCATCAATCACATAATCAATCTGATCCGCACCCATACCACGCAAAGTAATGTGTTGTGCCAAACCATTGCCGCCGCCGAACTGAATAGACGGCTCATCAGCCAAAACATCTTTCAAATCCGTTGCATTGGATTTTTCAAACTCACGAAAATCCTGCACAGGCTTTGCAGAAATGCGTTGTGCCTTGACATTTACTGTTTCCAATTCGGTTGCTTGCGTTTGAGCCATAGCAGCGGTTGCTAAACTCAAAGCAAGTGGTAACGCAGCCATCTTGAAGTGTGTATGTTTCATATTGTTGTTTATAACTTTCTTTGTTGTGAAAAAATCATTGATATTGAAGTGATTTCAGGCAGCCTGAAACCCAATATTTTTTAGACACTTGCTTTTCGCGTGCCTAACCAAAACCACGCCAATACAGGCAAAAGGTAGATAAAATACAATACGGCATCGCTGATGGTGGGTTGATGTACATAGCCAAAAAAACCGCCCAACAACACGCCTAACGGACTGTCTTCGTCTAATACTTTTGACCAATCAAAAGCAGATGAATATTCATATAATCGTGTCTGCCAAATATTCCATACCCCACCTTCGTGTAACGCACGGAAAGAGCCTGCAAATAATCCAGCAGCAACAAAAATCAAAAATACGCCAGTGATGCGAAAGAATTTCGCCAAGTTAATGCGAATACTGCCTTGATAAATCAAGAAACCAATAACCACTGCCACCACCAAGCCTGCAACCGCGCCAAGCGACATATTGGATAAAGCCCCACGTTGCGTGAATACCGCAAACAGAAAAAATACGCTCTCCAAGCCTTCGCGTAATACCGCCAAAAACGCCATAGACACTAAAAACCAGCCAGATGCACTTTTTGCCAACGCCGCTTGCATAGAGCCGTGCAAATTTTGTTTCATTGATTTTGCCGCTTTGTTCATCCACAAAATCATCCACGACAGCATTGCCACCGCAATCAGACCGATAATGCCACCCACAAGTTCTTGTTGTTTCTGCGGAATTTCGCCTATGGTTTTTAACAACACGAAACCTACTCCAAAACACAGCAATACAGCTACTGCTACACCTAGCCATACTTTGGACATCAAATGTGTTTTACCTGATTGTCGTAAAAAACCAGCGACAATCCCCACAATCAACGCCGCTTCCAAACCTTCGCGTAACATAATCAGTAGGGCAATTAAAAATTGTTGCATAATTGTGATACTCATTGCTATTTAAGAATGAGTATTATCTACAATATTAAATATAGGGTATATTGTAATTAATTATTTTGGGAAATTTACGATAAGTTATTTCCAAGTAGCATATATTACGATTGCATTTGTATATATGGCAGCTGCAATTTTCTTGTTAAAAGATGATTTTATAA
>JAFSQZ010000106.1 GCA_017446355.1 Neisseriaceae bacterium | reverse complement strand
TTATTGTATTGATGAAGCGCATCATTTATCCAAAAAAGCATTGAGCCATTTTGCTGCGGAGCATTCTTATTTGCAAGCGGTGTGGACATTGGAAAAATTGCCCACACAAACCGCAAAATTACTTACTGTATTAGATAAATTGGAAACGGTTAATTTAGCCGATGAAGCGGCTGGTGCATTATTGGAATGTTTTAATGAATGGCAGTTTCAGCTACAAGATTGCGCAGATTTTGATGAAGAAGAAAATGGTCATTATGCTGTTTGGTTGTGGCAAGATGGTAAAATTCCCGAAGATTTAAGTGGCTTGGTCAATAATACACACGTTTGCGCACAAAGTTTATTAAAACAAGTTTACGATTTGAATGATGCGCTAGCAGCAGCACGACGCGACAAAGAACAAGACAGTGCGCGAATTGATTTTTTAAACAGTGAATTTGGTGTATTCGTGGCAAGAGTGGAACAAATTGCAGCGGTGTGGGCATTGATGATTACTGAAATCAAAGATGAAAAAGATCCGCCACTTGCTAAATGGATAAGCTATATACGCGATAAAAACGATTGGGGTTTTCACGCCAGCCCCATTAGTGGTGCAACAATGTTGGCAAGCGGTTTGTGGCGGCGTGCAGCTGGTGCAGTATTAACATCGGCAACTTTACAAAGTTTGGGCAGTTTTCAATTATTGTTGCAACAAACAGGACTTTCGTGGCTGCCTGAAACCACAACGTTGGCATTAAAAAGTCCATTTGATTTTGCGCATCAAGGTGAATTGTATTTGCCACCATTATCCGCCAGTCCGAAAGATGCGGTGGCACACACCAATGAAATTGTAGAATGGTTACCCAAATTGATTAGCGACCAAGAAGCGATTGGTACATTGGTTTTATTTTCATCGCGTAAACAAATGCAAGAAGTTGCATTAAGGCTGCCTGAAAATTATTTACCATTATTGCTGATTCAAGGTGAACAATCCAAAACGCAATTATTAGCCAAACATCACCAAGCTTTACAAAAGGGCAAAGCCAGTATTATTTTTGGTTTAGACAGTTTTGCAGAAGGTTTGGATTTACCAGGTTTGGCGTGTGTACACGTGATTATTGCCAAGATACCGTTTTCTATGCCTGATGACCCCATAGAAAAAACCAAAAGTCGCTGGATCAGTCAATGTGGTGGTAATCCATTTATGGAAATCACTGTTCCAGAAGCGTCCATAAAATTGGTGCAAGCCGTTGGGCGTTTGATTCGTACCGAGCAAGATTATGGTCGTGTTACCATTTTAGACACGCGCCTAAAAACACAACGCTACGGACAACAATTATTGGCTTGTTTGCCACCGTTTAAAAGAATAGGGTAGAAAAAAGGTTTTCAGGCTGCCTGAAAGGTGTTTTTAAAAGGTTTGTTTGAAAACTGAAAAAGTTTTTAATCATTTAATGAGAATATTTTATGCGTACTATTTTTTTCTTACGCGGCATTCCAGGCTGCGGTAAAAGTTTCTGGTTACAACAAAACCAATTAACCCCTTATACCATTTGTGCTGATGAATTGCGTTTATTGTTTGCCGCTCCGATTTTGGATAATCAAGGTCAATTCACCATTTCCCAAAATCACGATAAAAGAGTATGGCATCAATTATTAGCATTATTAGAAGAAAGAATGGCAAGGGGTGAATTTATTATTATTGATGCCACGCATTATCGTGAATCTTCCTTGCGTTCGTATAAAAAACTGATTAACGAATATCGTTATCGTCCGTTTATTGTGGATTTTACCGATATTCCATTAGAAACCGCATTAGAACGCAATCAAAATCGTGAAGAATATAAACGCGTGCCAGAAGAAGTGATATTAAAAATGCACCGCGTATTGGAAACCAATGCACAAAATGCCGAAGTTTATCCAACATTAACGCCTGATGAAGCCATTGCTCATATTCATCAATCCTTGATTTTTGATTTTAATCATTATGAAAAAGTAGTCGTTTTTGGTGATATTCACGGTTGTTTTACGCCTTTGAATACTTATTTTACTGAAAATCCTTTTTCAGAAAATACGGCTTATATCTTCTGTGGTGATTATGTGGATAGAGGCATACAACATACTGAAACATTTGAACTTTTGCTTTCTATTTACGATAAAAAAAATGTTTTGTGTTTAGAGGGAAATCACGAGCGTTGGCTGCGTTTGTATGCCGAAGATACCGTGCAATCAATGGACAAGATTAAAAGTCGCACATTCCGTGAAAAAACCGCACCACAGCTGGAAAGTTTTTCCAAAAAAGATTTAAGAATGTTTTGTCGTGCATTAGGGCAAATGGCGTATATTGCTTTTGGCGATAAACAATATTTTATTTCTCATGGTGGTATTGGACGGTTACCCCATTTGTTTGTGAATAGTTTTCAATATATTCACGGTGTGGGCGGTTATGAAGATACCGAAGATTTATATTCGGCTTGGGAAAAGAATACGCCTGACAATGCGGTGTTAATTCACGGTCATCGCAATATTGATAATGTTCCTGCCCAAGCAAGAGAGCGTTGTTATAACTTATGCAGTGAAATTGAATTTGGGGACGATTTGCGTGTTTTGGAAATAACCCAAAATAATGGTGTAGCGTGTGAAACCGTAAAACAATACCCCAATCCGATTTACGATAAAAATCTGCCACGCATTAAAGAAACCCTGCCAGAGCATTCGCAAAATAATGCTTTACCCAAAACAGAAAACGCATTTTTACAGCAATTAAATGAAAGCAAGTTAATTCAAAAAAAATGTTTTGATAACGGAATTGTTTCTTATAACTTCACTCGCACCGCTTTTTATAAAAATGAGTGGAATGAATTAACCTGTACCGCACGCGGTTTATTTGTACATAACGATAAAGTTATTTGTCGCAGTTATAATAAATTTTTTAACTGGGACGAAATGCCGCAAACGCGTGATAGAACATTAGAAAAAAATTTACAATTTCCTGTGGTGGCGTATAAAAAGGAAAATGGATTTTTGGCAATGGTGTCGCATTTTAATGGCGAACTGTTGGTATGCAGTAAATCAACCATCAATGGTGAATATGTAGGTTATATTCAGGCTGCCTTAAATCGTTTGCCCGATGATACGAAACAGAAAATATTGTCATTTTGCCAAGCGGAAAATGTTACTTTTGTGTTTGAATGTGTGGATATTGTAAATGACCCACACATTGTGCAATATGCTGAAAATCATTTATATCTACTGGATATAGTGAAAAATGATTTTACATTTACTAAATTTCCATACACTCAATTAACGGAAATTGCACAACAATTTGGTTTGGCGTGTAAAGAACGCACGCAAACATTTTATTCTTGGGACGAATTGTGGCAATTCAAAAAAATGCAAGATAAAAGCATTAAACCCAATAGCCAAGACTGGCACGAAGGTTTTGTGTTTGAAGATGCCAATGGTTTTATGGTGAAATACAAAAATCCGAATTATCGTTTTTGGAAAGGTTTGCGTTCTATTTTAGAACGATTGCAAAAAGATAAAGAAGTCAAAATGCCTGAAACAGAATATAAAGAAGCAAGAGATATTGTGGCGTTAATGTTGGATTTGAAACGAAAAAATCAAATCAATAATTTAAGTATTTTGGATATTCAACAAAAATACTGGAATAGTTTGGGTTGATAAAATCATTTCAGGCTGCCTGAAAATATTGGCGAAGATGCCAAACGCATTATTGAAATAAGGTATGCGTTGACAAAAGAAAATTTAATCCAAACATTGAATATTTTAGCTATTCAAAACATATTGGGCAGAATAATTCGTTGTGAATTTGATTACATACTGTTTTAGGAGAAAATAATTATGGGTTTACAAGTGATTAAACATCCATTGGTGAAACATAAATTGACTTTAATGCGTGAAGCGGATTGCAGTACGGTTAAATTTCGTGTGCTCACCAAAGAATTGGCGCGATTGATTGCCTATGAAGCAACCAGTGATTTTTTAATGGAAGAAGTTGAAATAGAAGGCTGGTGTGGCAAAATCAAAGGACAACAAATTAAAGGGAAAACGGTTACTGTTGTGCCTATTTTGCGTGCGGGCTTGGGTATGTTAGACGGCGTGTTGGACTTGATTCCAACGGCTAAAATCAGCGTGGTCGGTTTGCAACGCGATGAAGAAACTTTACAACCCATTCCTTACTTTGAAAAATTGGTTAATAAAATGGACGAGCGTCCAGCTTTGATTATTGACCCAATGTTGGCAACAGGTGGTTCTATGGTGGCAACCATTGATTTGTTGAAAAGTAAAGGGTGTAAAAACATTAAAGCATTGGTAATGGTTGCTGCGCCAGAAGGGGTGAAATTGGTTACCGAAAAACACCCTGATGTGATGATTTATGCTGCTGCTTTGGACAGTCATTTAAACGAAAATGGCTATATTATTCCTGGTTTGGGCGATGCTGGCGATAAAATTTTTGGTACCAAGCAATATTAAAATGTTAAGCGGTTGTTTGCACAACCGCTTATTTGTTTATGTTAAACCGCTTAAACAGCAAGGAATTTCACAAAATCCACTTAAAATGTTTGCAATATTTTATTTATTCTTTAGTAACTGTTTTACTTTTGCGTACGCGCGTTACTGTGGTTTTGTTGTTGCTATTGTTGTTGCTGCCTGAACCACCACGCATTGCGTCAAAAAAGTCGGCATTGTTTTTGGTGTGGCGGAGTTTATCTAATAAAAATTCTGCGGCTTCTACATCGTCCATTGGGTGAATCACGCGGCGCAATGCCCACATTAATTGTAGTTGCACAGGGTCAACCAATAATTCTTCACGGCGTGTGCCTGATTTATTGATGTTAATGGCTGGGAAGATGCGTTTTTCAGCAAGGCGACGTTCTAGATTTAATTCCATATTGCCTGTGCCTTTAAATTCTTCAAAAATAACATCGTCCATACGGCTGCCTGTTTCCACTAGGGCTGTGGCAATAATGGTGAGTGAACCGCCTTCTTCTACATTGCGTGCGGCACCAAAAAAGCGTTTGGGACGATGTAATGCGTTGGCATCTACACCACCTGTTAATACTTTGCCAGAAGTAGGTACAACGGTGTTGTAAGCGCGCGCCAAGCGAGTGATGGAGTCTAATAAAATGACCACGTCTTTTTTGTGTTCCACCATACGTTTGGCTTTTTCAATCACCATTTCTGCAACTTGAACATGGCGGTGTGCAGGTTCGTCAAATGTGGACGATACTACTTCACCTTTAACGCTGCGCGTCATTTCGGTAACTTCTTCTGGACGCTCGTCAATCAGTAACACAATCAATTCTACATCTGGATTATTGGTTGTGATGGCGTGTGCGATGTTTTGCAACATTACGGTTTTGCCTGTTTTAGGTGGTGCAACCAATAAGGCGCGTTGTCCTAAACCAATTGGGGAGATTAAATCAATAATACGCCCTGTGATGTTTTCTGCGTTGTCAATATCGCGTTCTAGTTTTAATTGTTTGTTGGGGAAAAGGGGGGTGAGATTTTCAAATAAGACTTTGTGGCGACAAGCTTCGGGGTGATCACCATTGACAGAATCTAAACGAACCAGTGCAAAGTATTTTTCATCGTTTTTGGGGACACGCACAGTGCCTTCAATGGTATCGCCTGTATGCAGATTAAAACGGCGTATTTGATGTGGTGAAACATAAATATCATCGGGATTGGCGAGATAAGAAGTGGCGGCACTACGTAAAAAACCGTAGCCATCAGACAGGACTTCAAGCGTGCCAGAGCAGATAAATTCTTGTCCGTCTTTCATCATTTCGCGAACGATGGTAAACACCAGTTCTTGTTTGCGCAGACGGTTGGCATTTTCAATATGCATTTGCTCTGCTAGATTTAAAAGTTCGGTAATGTGTTGGGTTTGAAGTTCAGAAACGTGCATTTTATTTATTAAGTTTAGATTAAAGTTAGGGTTTCAGGCAGCCTGAAATGGGTTAAATAAAAAAGTAATCAATGGAAGCTTGCCTGAAATGACAGTTGGAGAAATAAAAAAGCGAAATTATACTGGGTTGTTGTTGGTGCGTCAATTTTAAGAAGCGTAAAAATCAGGTAAAATGCGTTTTTTATATGAGTTTATGTGAGTGGGCGCGTTTTCAGGCTGCCTGAATATTATGTTAAGTTACCGTCATTCTTTTCACGCAGGCAATCATGCTGATGTGTTGAAACATTTATTGCTGTATTGGGTTTTAGATTATTTCAATCAAAAAGACAAACCTTATTGGTATATTGATACGCACAGTGGCGCAGGGGTTTATGATTTAGCGAGTAATGAAGCGCAAAAAGTGGGCGAATTTCGCGAAGGCATTGCGCGATTGTGGTGTGCGGAACATTTATCCGATGCGTTGACGGCTTTTGTGGCGCATCAACAAAAAATGCTGCCTGAACACTATTATGCGGGTTCGCCTTGTTGGGCGCAGTCATTATTGCGTGATACCGATAAAATGCGGTGTTTTGAGTTGCACCAAAGTGATTTTTCTTTATTAAATCAAAATGTTAAAGAATGGCGTTTGGGGCGGCGTGCTGTGGTAAAACAAGAAGATGGTTTTGCTGGTTTAATCGCGCTTTTACCACCTGTTACGCGTCGTGCGGTGATTCTTATTGACCCACCTTATGAGCAAAAACAAGATTATGTACGTGTGGTGTATACCTTGAAAGAAGCATTAAAACGTTTTGCTACTGGTTGCTATTTGCTGTGGTATCCCTGTTTAAGTCGCACAGAAAGTCAGAAGCTGCCTGAACAATTGAAAAAATTATTGCCCAATAATTATTTGAATGCTCAATTACATGTACACGCGCCACGTGCAGATGGTTTTGGTATGCATGGCAGCGGTGTGTTTATACTTAATCCGCCTTATTCTTTGGCGCAAAAATTGCAACAAACGCTGCCTGAATTAACGAAATTATTGGCACAAGATGCAGGGGCAAAATATGTTTTGGACGTGCAAATAAAATAAAAGGTACTACGATTGAGAATATTTAGGCTGAAACTTTTGTCAAACTTATTATGCGCTTATTCAATAAAAAGATTGGCAACGAAGTTTAGAATGACAAATGAAAAAAATGGGGTTTTCAAAGGTTTCAGGCTGCCTGAAAGTTTAAATAAAGGATTTTAATGATGAAACACATTCACATCATCGGTATTGGTGGCACATTTATGGGCGGTATTGCTGCCATTGCCAAAGAAGCAGGTTTTCACGTTACAGGTTGCGATGGCAAAATGTATCCACCGATGAGTACGCAGTTGGAAAATTTAGGAATTGCGGTACACGAAGGTTTTGATGCGGCGCAACTTGATGAATTTAAAGCCGATATGTATGTGATTGGTAACGTTGCGCGGCGTGGTATGGACGTGATAGAAGCCATTTTAAATCGTGGTTTGCCTTATACATCAGGTCCACAATGGTTATCTGAAAATGTATTGCATCGTTTGTGGGTGTTGGGCGTTGCTGGTACACACGGTAAAACCACTACTGCATCTATGCTTGCG
>JAFSQZ010000105.1 GCA_017446355.1 Neisseriaceae bacterium | reverse complement strand
TTCAAACGCATTATTCTGAATTTAAATATAAAATAAGCTATTGATATTCTTTGTTTTTATACAAAAAATCATCATAACGCGTTTTTCAAGCGTTTCACCGAAAAATTGAGTTTTACCAAGATTTCTTTTATACTGGCACTTTTTCGTCGGGGTGCTGCCTGAAAAGGTGGCTGAGATGATACCCGTGAACCTGAACAGTTAATGCTGGCGTAGGAAATCGAAAAACATTGGAACATTAGCACCGATTCTTATCGTGTGCTTTCTTTGTTGTTGATTTTCAGGCAGCGTTTCATTTATAAATATTTTATAAATATAAGGAAATGCCCATGAAAACTTCTTATCTTACTCGTATTCGCGAACAAAACCCTTTAATTCACAACATCACTAATTTGGTGTCTGCTAATTTTAGTGCTAATGGTTTGTTGGCAATTGGTGCTTCACCTATGATGGCGGATTGTTCATTAGAAGTTGCAGAATTGGCACAAGTTAGCCAAGCTTTGGTCTTGAATTTAGGTGTAACTTCACCTGAATCCATTGAAGCAATGTTGCGTGCGGGAAAAGCTGCTAATGCAATGAATGTGCCTGTGGTTTTGGATCCGATTGCGGCTGGTGTTACACAACATCGTATCCACATCATACAGCAATTATTAACTGAAATTCAGATGAGTGCGATTCGTGGCAATGCAGGAGAAATGGCGTATTTAGCAGGCGTGGCTTGGCAAAGTAAAGGGGTTGACGCAGGTTCAGGCAGCGCGAACTTGGCGGATATTGTGAAGAAAGTGGCGCAAAAATACAATTGTGTGGCGATTTTAAGCGGTGAACACGATTTTCTTGCTGACCCAACAGGTAAAGTATGGCGTTTGTCTAATGGCACACCTTTATTTCCCAAAGTTACTGCATCGGGTTGCTTATTGAGTGCGGTGGTTGGTGCGTTTTTGGCGGTGGCAGAAAAAGAAAATGCGTTAACTGCTTGTGTGGAAGCTTGTGCCACTTACGCTGTTGCAGGAGAATTGGCCGCACAAGATTTGTTGCCCACACAATATGGTAGTTTTATGATTCGTTTTCTTGATGCATTAGCAGCGATTTCACCCGAAGATGTGTTGGCACGCAGGGTATTGGTTGAAGATAAAGGAAATTGATATGACAAAATATGCACAAGTACTTACCATTGCAGGTTCAGATAGTGGTGGTGGCGCGGGGATTCAGGCTGATTTGAAAACGTTTCAAATGCGTGGCGCATATGGATTGAGTGTGATTACGGCAACAACGGCTCAAAATACATTAGGCGTGAACGATATTCACGTGCTGCCTGAACAACACGTTCGTGCGCAAATTCAGGCTGTGGCGCAAGATTTTGAAGTAAACGCTTTTAAAATTGGTATGCTGGCAAATGCGGCGATGATTGAATGTGTTGCTGATGAGTTGGCAAAAGTGGATTTTGGTTATTTGGTGTTGGATCCTGTAATGGTTGCCAAAGGTGGCGCACCTTTATTGGAAAACGATGCTTTGCAAGCTTTGAAAGATTGTTTGTTGCCACGCGCACATATTGTTACGCCTAATTTACCCGAAGCGGAATTGTTGACCAATATGACGATTCGCAGTGAACAAGATATTCAGGCAGCTGCAAAAAGCTTGTTGGAAATGGGGGCGAATATTGTGGTGATTAAAGGTGGACACAGTAATGATTCGCAAAGTAATGTTTGTATGGATTACGTGTTTAGCCAAGAACGTTCGCTCACGCTCTCCGCGCCACGTTTTCCAACCGCACATACGCACGGCACAGGTTGTACGTTTTCTGCGTGCATTGCCGCAGAATTAGCCAAAGGTAGCGATGAAATCACGGCGATTCAAACCGCGAAAACTTTGATTACACAAGCCATTAGCCACCCCATCAATATTGGACACGGACACGGTCCTGTTAATCATTGGCAATTTCAGGCAGCCTGAAAATCTCATTTGCCATTCGTTATGATGAGTGTAAGCGAAGAATCTTTCGTTTACACTCAATATTTGACATTGTAACGAATATGGTACATTGCGTGTTTAATGGCGGTACAACGCGCTTGATAAATTTCTTGGGCAATTCTTTCAGGGCTACCTGAAAACGTTTTCGCGATGGTTTTGCCATCTACTTTTTGTGCGGCAGCTAAAAAAGTCAACCACAAATCACGTTGAGCATAATACATATTTTCTTTGCCTAAACGCCCTTGCTGATCGGCTTGGCAAACATTTAAGGCTGCCTGAAAACGTTCTGGACGGCGCAGTGCATCGGTTTGTTGTAAAACTTTTAAAATTTTTGACGCGTGAACCACTTTATCAATTTGATGCAGACGAATATGAAAACGACACACCAATAATGCCAATTGTGCGCAATCTTTCGGCGCACGCAAACGTTGATTAACGGCTTCAATAGGTTTAATGCCTGCCAAATCATGTCCGATGTGTTTAGGCAATATTTCTTTGGGCGTGCGCGCCTTGCCTAAATCGTGTAACAATGCGGCATAACGTTCAGGCAGCGTAAAATGCAAATCCGCAGCACGTTGTAAAGTCAATAATGTATGAATACCTGCATCAATTTCAGGGTGATATTTGGCACGTTGGGGCACACCAAAAAGCGCATCAATTTCAGGCAGCAATACTTTTAATGCACCACATTCACGCAAAATTTCTATCATTTTTCTAGGATATTTTTCCATCAAACCTTTGGCAATCTCCTGCCAAACGCGTTCTGCAACCAAATGTTCCACTTCGCCATTTGCTACCATTTGTTTCATTAAAATCATTGTTTCAGGCGCAACGGAAAAATAATAACGCGCTGCAAATCGTGCCACACGCAAAATCCGCACAGGATCTTCGGTAAACGCAGGAGAAACATGGCGCAAAATTTTATTTTGCAAATCTTGTTGACCACCATAAGGATCAATCAGGCAGCCTGAATCATCTTCTGCCATCGCATTGATGGTTAAATCACGGCGCATTAAATCTTGTTCCAGCGTAACCTCTTGATTGGCATTAAATTGAAAACCTGTATAACCGCGAGCTGTTTTGCGTTCGGTACGCGCCAATGCGTATTCTTCGTGGGTTTGTGGGTGCAAAAACACAGGAAAATCTTTGCCAACATTTTGATAACCCAAATCCATGAGCATTTGCGCATTCGCGCCCACGACCACCCAATCGCGGTCTTGCACCGTTAAACCCAGTAATTTATCGCGCACTGCGCCACCTACTAAATAAATTTTCATTGTTTGTCCACTTTCAGGCAGCCATCAATTATCGTTCTTAACTATCAAAAGCCCATTTTAACAACAATAAAGTCTTCCTGAAACCTTGAAGATATGATGACGAAACAAGTTTCTGCGAGCGAAGCGAAACTAAAAAAGATGCGGTCATTGCAAGACTTGAACGCAGTTCAAGGCGTGGTGATTGCCACGAATGCTACGCATTCTCGCAACGACATAGTCGTAAGCGATAAAACCGCTAACGACTATCTGTCGTCTTTCAACTACGGAGAGCAAATTTTGATTGATAAATGACAATGACGCAGATTAAATCAGGAGATTGCCACGACTTGACTATCGTCAAGTCTCGCAATGACAGAAATTTTGAAAGTTTTCAGGCTGCCTGAAAACAATGATTTTTCAAATACTTGTATTAAGTTTTAACGGTTTATATCGTTTAAAACGTTCTACGCCAAACGCTTATGTTGTTTGGCATTTTGATTGTCTGCAACGCCTATACAGTACTGTATAGAGGGTGCTTGACAAAGCACCCTCGCGCGAAATCTCTCTAATGTTTTATAAAGGAAACTCAAATGAAGATAAAGCTTTTGGCTTTAACGCTTGTTTCAACTATTACTCTTTCAGGTTGTGGTACACCACATGTCAGTAATGAATATTTATCAGCAAATCATCAACATATCAAATATTTTTCCGCCAATGTTCGTTGCAATGGTGGCGAATATAATCAAAAATTAGAAGAATATATTCGCACTTATTTGCAAAAAGAAAATATTCAATTAGGTGATGATTTACTGATTAGTTGCCAGTTTGTTCGTTTCAATCCTGGAAATCGTGCGGCACGTATTTTTATTGGTTTTGGCGCAGGCTCTGCCCATTCCGACATCAATGTTGAATTGCTTAACAGGTCAAATGTAACCGTGCGTTCATTCCGCGTTCAAGCCGATTTATCGGCTGGTCCGTTCGGTGGTAGCACAGAAAATATGATTAAAAATAGTGCAAAAGAAATTGTTGACCGAATTAAACCTATGATTGATAAAACACACGCTCAAAAAGCAACAAGCGAATACGTTTTAGAACCAACCCATTTTAATAGGGATAGGGTTAATAGGGATAGGGTTGATGAACTGTAATCTGCAACCTTTGCAAAACGCATCATTCTGACCTTGAATGAAGTGAAAGAGAAAATCTTAAAGGTTTATAACTATCTGTCATCAAATATTTTGGCGTAAAAGACAAAGTTCTATAAGAAATTCTTTTGTCCTTTACGCCAAAATTTCATCAGGGCAATTCAATATAATGCGGAACAATGTCCACAAATTCGCCATTGTTCAAACGAAAACCGTTTTTAATGACACCCAATTGTGTAAAACCCAATTTTTGATATAAACGCAAAGCGGTTTGGTTGCTTGCCACCACCGCATTAAACTGCATAATTTTAAAGCCTAATTTTGCTGCCTGTTGCAAAGAATGATTGACCAATTGTTCACCAATTTTCTGCCCACGACAGTTTTTATCCACCGCATAAGACGCATTGGCAATGTGTCCACAACGCCCAATATTATTGGGGTGCAGAATATATAAACCGACTATTTTACCTAAATCGTTGATGGCTACCGCAGTTAAAGATTGTTCACCAAAAAAGGCTTGTGCCGTTTGTGGATTTAATGGCGTTTCTTGCGGAAATGCAGTGCCGTCTGCAACAATGTCATTCCATATACTTATCATTTGCGGCAAGTCGTTTGCGTTAAATTCTCTAATAATTAAAGACATAATTTGAATTTCCTTTACCTTTATAGACGTTAGAAAAATTTCGCGTAAGAGAGCTTTGTCAAGCACTCTCTATACAGTGCTGTATAAATGTTTCAGACAATCAAAATGCTAAACAACATAAACATTTTGCATATAACATTTTAAGCGGTATGATGAATTTAAAATCAATACAAATATTTGAAAAATAATAATATTTTCAAACATCCAATGGGCGTGGCAACACACCCAAAAGATAACAAACCAAAAAACCGCCATTTGGCGGTTTTTTTTCAGGCTTCCTGAATAGACCAGAGAATTTCTTGTCCTGCACACATTGGCACAACTTCATTATCACCGAATACCACGCTTTCTGGTACTTTTTGACTTTGTTTGATTAAGGTGATGGTGCGCGAATTTTCAGGCAGCCCATAAAAGCGTGCGCCATTTTTGCTGGCAAACGCTTCTAATTTATCCAATGCGTTGTTTTCTTCAAAAATTTGTGCATAAAGTTCAATAGCCGTGAGCGCACTGAATACGCCTGCACAACCACAAGCATTTTCTTTGGCATTTTTTGGGTGTGGTGCGCTGTCTGTACCCAAAAAGAATTTGTGCGCGTATGAACCTGTTACTGCATCAACAAGGGCTTGACGATGCGATTCGCGTTTTAAAATGGGTAAACAGTAAAAATGGGGACGTACACCGCCTACTAATAAGTGATTACGGTTATACATTAAATGTTGTGGCGTTACGGTGGCAGCGACATTATCACCTGATTCGCAGACTAATTTTGCAGCTTGCGCAGTGGTGATGTGTTCAAAAACCACTTTTAAATTGGGCACTTTTGCCAAAATTGGTTTCATCACGCGTTCAATAAATACTGCTTCTCGGTCAAAAATATCAATTTCAGGGTCGGTAACTTCTCCGTGTGTCAGAAAGAGCATATTTTGTTCTGCCATTTCTTGTAACACAGGCAATAATTTAAATAGGTCGGTTACGCCACTGTCTGAGTTAGTGGTTGCGCCTGCTGGGTAGAGTTTAAAAGCAACAATTCCTGCTGCTTTGGCTTCGCGCACGGTTTCAACAGTTGTTTTGTCGGTTAAATAAAGGCTCATTAAGGGTTGAAAATTGCTGTTTTCAGGCAGCGCAGCCAAAATGCGTTTTTTATACGCCAAAGCTTGTGCAACAGTGCTAATGGGTGGTTTTAAATTGGGCATAATTAAGGCACGCCCCATTTGACGTGCGCTGTATGCAACAACTGATTGCATCGCATCACCATCGCGTAAATGCAAGTGAAAATCGTCAGGTTGGATA
The DNA here is from genome assembly GCA_017446355.1 of Neisseriaceae bacterium. Classification (GTDB taxonomy): domain Bacteria; phylum Pseudomonadota; class Gammaproteobacteria; order Burkholderiales; family Neisseriaceae; genus RGIG3394. The sequence continues at coordinate 4,556 of JAFSQZ010000105.1, read as the reverse complement.
ATGGTTAAAGTTTGCATCATAAAGCCTTTGTTTTCGGTTTATTTTCGTTTTAATACCAGTTTAAACACGCCGTTTTCTTCACTGCTTTGCAACAATTCGTGTCCCGTGTGATGACAAAAAGCGACAAAATCTTCTGGTGCATTTTTATCGGTTGCCAACACCGTTAAGATGCTGCCACTTGCTAATGTTGCCAATGCTTTTTTGGTGCGCAAAATAGGCATTGGACATTTTAATCCTGTTAAATCAATAAGTTGTTCTTCCATTTTTTACTTTCAGGCAGCCTGAATTAGGCTTGTGCTAAATGTTTAAAATACATACCTGCGCCGTAACAACCAACACCAATCGCACCTAAAATAAAAAACACTATGCCTTTTTTGCGCGAATTGGGACAAAAATAGTAAACAGAAAGACTGAATGTGAAAAACAAGCTCACCGCCACCCACAACATTTTGGGCGTGTTTTTGTATCGGTCAATCGTGTAACTTTCGCTGATGGCAACGTACATTTGAAACAATACGGTCAGTGTAATAAACAAAATACCCAGTAATAAAAATAAAACCGCCAAATCTATATGACTCATTAAGTTTCCTTTTAACTTAACCAAACGATAAGCATCAATACCAAAAACAACATCACACCAAATATAGCATTGTCCCAAAAAAAATGTTCTTGTCTTAATGTTGCGTATGTGATGAGTTTGGTTTTTCTGCTTGCATATTCCAGCGCAAAAAAGAGAATAATCATTGATGTTAATAATGGTAATCCAAAAAACATTATCTTGTGTTTAAACGTCCCTTTTAAAGCAGTAATGAATAAAACAAAATTTGGCAGATAAGTCCAAATAATGTTTTGGAAAAACCGTGTCCATCTTCTGTTTTTTTGATGTTCAACGCTTGATTTAAAACGAACATTCATACCATTTAATCAATAATCTCATCACGCATTTTAGGCTGTCTGAAAAATATATTCAGGCTGCCTGAAACACTCAAAATTAAAGATGATATTGACGCGATGCTTGGTGAACTGTATCCACCAAAACCTTAACGTGTTCAGGATTGGTTAATTGATGAATACCGTGTCCCAAATTAAACACGTGTCCACTGCCCTGTCCGAAGTCCGCCAAAATACTTTCGGCTTCTTGCTGAATAGACTTTTGCGTGCCAAACAAAGCAAACGGATCAAAATTACCTTGCAGCGCAACCTTATCACCAACCAAACGGCGTGCTTGACCAATATCCACCGTCCAATCCAAGCCCAAAGCATCTGCGCCACAAGCTGCCATTTGTTCCAGCCACTGTCCACCACCTTTGGTAAACACAATCACAGGCACTCGGCGAGATTCATTTTCACGTTTCAAGCCGTTAATAATTTGCGAAATATAGCGCAAACTAAATTCCGCAAACGCTTTATGCGACAACACACCACCCCAAGTATCAAAAATCTGCACAGCTTGTGCGCCGTGTGCAATTTGTTCATTTAAATACAGCGTAACCGCTTGCGCGTTAATCTCCAAAATACGATGCATTAAATCAGGGCGAGCATACATCATATTTTTTACATTACGCCATTCTTTGCTGCCACTGCCTTCAATCATATAACACGCCAAAGTAAAAGGGCTGCCTGAAAAACCAATCAAAGGCACACGCCCATTTAACGCCTTGCGAATAGAAGCCACTGCATCAAACACATAACGCAACTTCGCCATATCAGGCACGGTCAATTGACGAATCACTTGTTCACTTTGTAAATTGATTTCAAACTTTGGACCTTCGCCAGTTTCAAAATACAAACCCAAACCCATCGCATTGGGGACAGTCAAAATATCCGAAAACAAAATCGCTGCGTCTAAATCAAAACGATCAATCGGTTGCAAGGTAACTTCAGTTGCCAACTCAACATTTTGGCACAACTGCATAAAATCCCCTGCCCTTGCACGTGTTGCTTTATATTCTGCCAAATATCGCCCCGCTTGACGCATCAACCAAATCGGCGTGTATTCAACAGGTTGTTTTAACAAAGCACGTAAAAAAGTATCGTTTTGCAGTGTCGTCATATTCTTCTCTTTTTCAGATTACAAAATTTCGTAATTATAGCACGCCATACCACTTTTCAGGCAGCCTGAAACCTGAAAACACTCATCATTGCAAAGCTTGGCAAAGCCAAATATAGTCCATCTACAAACAACGAAGAACTTTCAGGCAGCTGGATATTGAGAAGATGGTTACATCAAAATTTATCTAAAATCTCGCTATAACAGTTAATAAATGTACACTTTGGGCAAACATCAAAATAATGAATACGCAACAATCGGTTTTGCAAAAAAATTCAAAACAACCCGTGTAAAAAAATGAAAGCACAAAACACGCTAAAATCATTAGCGCGTTGTTGCTGTTTGATATTTAAAACAAAGCAAAACAAAGCGAAAAATCTTTGTTTAAGCTATTGAAACATAAGATTATTCGCTTTGTTCAAAATAATGGATTAAATGTCATTTACCCTGCCTGAAACATTCAATCCATTGTTTACGCCATTGCTTACAATGAGTAATACATTTCAAATTCCAATGGATGTGGTGCCATACGAATACGGCGCACATCTTCTTCTTTGAAAGCAATGTAGCTATCTACCCAATCTTTACTGAATACACCGCCACGCAATAAAAACTCGTGGTCTTCACGCAAAGCAGCCAATGCTTCTTCCAAAGATGCGCAAACAGTGGGGACTTGTGCATCTTCTTCTGGTGGCAAGTCGTATAAATTTTTGGTTGCAGGGTCGCCTGGGTGAATTTTGTTTTGAATACCGTCCAAACCAGCCATCAATAAGGCAGCAAATGCCAAATATGGGTTCGCTGTTGGATCAGGGAAACGCGCTTCCACACGCACGGCTTTCGGACTGCTTACCGCTGGAATACGAATAGATGCCGAACGATTTTTTGCAGAATAAGCCAATTTCACAGGTGCTTCAAAATGTGGCACAAGGCGTTTGTAAGAATTGGTTGATGGATTGGTAATCGCATTCAAAGCTTTTGCGTGTTTGATGATGCCGCCGATGTAATACAAAGCGGTTTCGGACAAACCTGCATAACCATCGCCTGCAAACAGATTTTTGCCATCTTTCCAAATGGATTGATGAACGTGCATACCAGAACCATTGTCGCCCATAATAGGTTTAGGCATAAAGGTTGCGGTTTTACCGAAATTGTGTGCCACATTATGCACGATGTATTTTAAATCTTGGGTTTGGTCGGCACGGCGCACCAAAGTATCAAATTTTGTACCGATTTCCATTTGTCCAGCGGCAACTTCGTGATGGTGAACTTCAACAGGAATGCCAATTTCTTCCAATAAATTCACCATTTGTGAACGCATATCTTGTCCTGAATCCACAGGTGGAACAGGAACATAGCCACCTTTTACGGTTAAACGGTGTCCACTGTTTTGTCCGTCATACGATTTACCAGAAGACCAAGCAGCTTCTTCAGCGTGAATAACGTAGCGTGTGCCAGACATACTGGTTTCAAATTCCACGCTGTCAAACACACAAAATTCAGGTTCAGGACCGAAAAATGCAGTGTCGCCAATACCTGATGATTTTAAATAAGCTTCGGCGCGGCGTGCGATAGAACGTGGGTCGCGGTCATAACCTTTACCATCAGCAGGGTCAATCACATCACAAGTAAGCACAACAGTAGCATCATCATAAAAAGGGTCAATAAATGCGCTGGAAACATCAGGACGCAACTGCATATCTGATGCTTGAATGCCTTTCCAACCACCTATTGAAGAACCATCAAAAGCTTGACCATTTTCAAACCAGTCTTCTGGGTCTTCTAACACAACGCGTGCAGGGACAGTAACATGGTGTTGTTTACCTTTGGTGTCGGTAAAACGTAAATCAACAAAACGAACATCGTTTTCTTCAATGAGTTTGACTACGTCTCCAATAGACATAATGTGCTCCTAAATGTAGTTTGAATAGCTGGGTTTTAAAAGTATTAACTTTCAACATTATAACTAAAATTGAAAGGCAACTGTTTCTGTAATTTTTTGTAATTCTATTACATATTGAAAAAATGGAATAAATTTTTGTTATTTAAACACAAATTAACCCCCTACTCTCCCATTTTTGTTATTGCGAAGCTGACCTATTTTTTTAGACGAACCGTTTGCGGCATTAGACGCAATCACGCAGCGCGATATGCAACGGCTTTTGTTGCAAATGGTAAAACCGCACTACACTGCAGTGGTAATGGTAATGCAATGATTTTTTTAACAGTTACTGTCATTGCAAGTCATTGCTTGCAACGGCGTAGCAATTTCCTTGTCGTTTAGGTGAATTAAATTTTCAGGCTGCCTGAAAGTGCTATTTAACTATCCAACACATTTAATGTTGGCAGGTTATTGACGATTTTCATGGTTTCTAAACTCACGGTAATCACGCGTAATAATAATTCTAACGGATAGCGTGGGTTATTCATGGTTTCAATGGCAAAATCGTTGGCGTTATTTTGAATGCCGCTGGCTTTATCTACGGTAATCGCTTGGCGTTCCATGACC
>JAFSQZ010000104.1 GCA_017446355.1 Neisseriaceae bacterium | reverse complement strand
GGCACACTATGCAATCGGCGATTTACAAGGTTGCTATGACGAACTTGCCGCCTTATTAACACAAATTGATTTCAATCACGGTCGCGACACGCTTTGGTTGGTTGGCGACTTGGTTAATCGTGGTCCAAAATCATTGCAAGTAATGGATTTTGTGATGCAACACGAAGACAGCGTGCAAGTGGTATTAGGTAACCACGATTTACATTTACTCGCCATTTTATACGGTTTTGGCAAACCCAAAAAAAGCGACACGCTGGACGATATCATCAATCACAAAAACGTCAATAAAATCCGCAATTGGTTACGTCATCAACCTTTGATGTTACAAAACGATACGCACGTTTTAACGCATGCAGGATTGCTGCCTGAATGGAGCATTTCACAAGCACAAACATTAGCTGATGAAGTATCCACAGAATTGCGCTGCAAAAAACGCGTGAAACTGTTTTTTGAAAATATGTATGGCAACGCGCCTGACCAATGGCGTAAAAAACTCAAAGGAATGAAACGTTTGCGTTTTATTACCAATGTTTTCACCAGAATGCGTGTTTTACACGAAGACGGTCGCCTAGATTTTGACTACAAAGGTACGCGCGAGCATATTCCCAATCATTTACACGCTTGGTTTGCCGATAAAAATCGCCAAAATCAAGACAAAACACTTGTATTCGGACATTGGTCTGCCTTGGGTTTTTTACAAGAAAACAATGTGTTATCGCTGGATACGGGCGCGGTTTGGGGAGGCGTGTTAACCGCCGTTAATTTAGACAACAACGAACGTTTTACCCAAGATTCATTTCAACCACAAAGTAAGTTTACTGAATAATTGAATGACTTGAAACTTCGTGTGTATTCAACGCAAAAATGCTGCCTGAATATTTAAAAACATTCAGGCAGCATTTATTTTTGTTTTTTACTCAACCGTAACCGATTTGGCTAGATTGCGCGGTTTGTCTACATCAGTTCCGCGTGCAAGTGCGGTGTGATAAGCAAGCAATTGCACGGGAATGGTATGCACAATGGGGGATAAGTTGTCTACATGACGCGGTGTGCGAATAACGTGAATATTGTCGCTGGCACTTTCATATTCACTGTCTAAATCGGTAAATACATACAATTCTCCACCACGTGCGCTCACTTCTTGCATATTGGCTTTGACTTTATCCAATAAACCATCTTTTGGCGCAATCACAACGACTGGCATATTTTCGTCTACCAATGCCAATGGTCCGTGTTTTAATTCGCCTGCTGGATAAGCTTCGGCGTGAATATACGTGATTTCTTTCAGTTTCAGCGCACCTTCCAAAGCAATAGGATAATGAATACCGCGACCTAAAAATAATGCACTGGGTTTGCCCACAAATCTTTGCGCCCAAGCAGCAATTTGTGGTTCTAAATTCAATGCGTGTTGCACACTGCCAGGCAATTGACGCAATTCTTCAATAAAGGCGTTTTCTTGCGTTTCGTTTACTTTGCCACGCAATTTGCCCAGTGTTACCGCTAAACCAAATAAAACGACTAATTGTGTGGTAAACGCTTTTGTGGAAGCCACGCCAATTTCAGCACCTGCGCGTGTATATAACACTAATTCACTGGCGCGTGGCAGTGCTGATTCAGGAACATTGCAAATGGATAAACTATGTTGTTGACCTAAACTTTGCGCATATTTCAACGCTTCCATCGTATCCAAAGTTTCACCTGATTGGGAGATGGTAATCACCAATTGTTCAGGGTCGGCAATCACTTCACGATAACGGTATTCACTGGCAATTTCCACATCGCAAGGTATTTGAGCAATACTTTCTAGCCAATATTTACCTGTTAAGGCAGCATAATAAGAAGTGCCACACGCTAAAATTTTAATGCTATTGATTTTTTTGAAGACGGTTTCAGCATCTTTGCCAAAATTTTGGGCAACAAAGCCACCATCTAAAAAGATTTCCGCTGTATCAGCGATGGCGCGTGGTTGTTCGTGAATTTCTTTTTGCATAAAGTGGTTAAACGGTCCCAATTCCAAAGATGCCAAAGACAATTCAGACATTTTCGCTACGCGCGAAACGTGTTCACCATTTTTATTGATTAACTGCTCAATACCATTGGTCGTCAGTTTCGCCACATCACCATCTTCTAAATAAACAATAGAACGTGTGAACTCAATCACAGCAGACACGTCAGATGCAATAAAGGTTTCTTGTTCACCCAATGCCACCAATAGTGGACAGCCCATACGCGCCACAATCAATTCATTTGCTTTATCTTGTGCCATCACGGCAATGGCATAAGCACCGTGAAAACGTTTGCTGGCAGCAACCACCGCGCCAAATAAATCGCCACCATTATTTTGATATTCATAATGAACGCTGTGTGCAATCACTTCCGTATCGGTTTGCGATTCAAATTCAAAACCCAAGTCTATTAAACGCGCACGTTCAGATTCAAAGTTCTCAATAATACCGTTATGCACCACCGAAATTTTACCGCCTGAAATATGAGGGTGTGCATTCGGTTCGGTTACGCCACCATGTGTTGCCCAACGCGTGTGTCCAATGCCAACTTGTCCTGATAAACCTTTTTCTTTGGCTGCATCTTCCATAATTTGAACGCGACCAACACGACGCACTCGTCTGATTTTGTCGTTTTCTAATACCGCAATTCCTGATGAATCATAACCACGATATTCCAAACGTTTTAAACCTGCTGTTAAAAAATCCACCACATTATGATTGGCGCGAATAGCACCGACGATACCGCACATAAACGTTCCTTAGTATCAAAAAAACTTCTGCAAAGTTATTTTTCAGCGATTAACGTTCCGAACAAATTTATCATTTTTATCATTCTGAAAAAGCGTGAAGAAACTTTTTTGAAAGAAGTTTTTTCATCAAAGATGCAGAATAATGATTTTTGCAAAAGTTTCAAACAGTTAATTAAATAGGCAGCCTGAATTTTTCAGGCAGCCCACAATGGTTTGCAAACGTGGATTATAACGTGTTTTATATGATTTGAATGAGATTTACAAAAATACAAACAGTGTTAAGACTTTAAAACAAACATTTCAATTTCTATGTTGAAACGCTGAAAATGAATACCCCAAAAGTCGGACAAATTCGCTAACTTTTGGGGTGTTTTTGTGTGAATGTATACCAATGAATTTAAATGGTAAAGTTGTTCAGTCCTGTTTGTTGTTGCACAAAACCCATTTTAAATGGCTACTTTGATTGGAAAGACTTTAACGTTTAAGAAAGTTCAGGCAGCCTTTTAAACACAGATTAGGTTTAACCAAAAACTTTGTTTCCAGTTAATAAATAATCAATGGTTTCTTTGACCGATTTAATCGCCGAACCAAACGGCAAAGGATCTTTTCCACGAAAAAACAATCCTTTATCCACTTCACCACGAAACGCTTCTGCCAGTTTCAAATCAATGCAAAATTGTCCTGCTTTTTCCAAGCCATCGCGCAAACCACAAGTGGTCAAACAATTTAAACCTTGTGTGCAACGACATTGGTCGGCTTTGGCATTGGCTTGTAATTTTTGTTCACGTTTTATATAGCTTGATAAAAAGCGTGTGGCAATACCACGTGCAGGCAGCCCTGCAACGGACATAAATTCTACAATTTGTTCATGTGTGGCCTCTAATAAAGTTTTCTTAAAATTGATGTGCGCATCACCTTCGTGGGTTACGGCAAAAGCGGTTCCGATTTGTACGGCGTTTGCCCCCCATTCTTTAAGTGCGCGTGATACTTTTTCAAAGTTTGCCATACCACCTGCTAAAATCAATGGAATTTTTTCGCTTTCCAAACCCAGTTGTTTGAAAACTTCAAACGTTTCTTCAATAACACGTTTGAAATCAAATTTTTCATCGTTTACGCCATCAACGCTTGCAGCACCCAAATGTCCTGCGGCATGCGCTGGGTGTTCAATCACAATTGCATCAGGCAACACTTCTTTTTTCAGCCAGCGTTTCAAGACGATATTGATGCCACGCGATTCTGACAAAATGGGCAATAACGCAACATTTTTACGATAATCGCCAACCATTTCAGGTAAGTCCAAAGGCAAGCCAGCACCCATCACAATGGCATCTACGCCAGATTCACAAGCTTGACGCACCAAAGCAACGTGATCTTTCACCGCTTTCATCACATTAACGGCAATCATACCCTTACCTTCGCTTTGTTGTTTGGCTGCCTGAATTTCACGATCCAATGCTAAACGATTGAGTTTGCAATATTTTTCTTCACTTG
>JAFSQZ010000103.1 GCA_017446355.1 Neisseriaceae bacterium | reverse complement strand
TTGAGCTACACCCGCACTTATACTGATCCAAACGCGACGAAAGCTGGTGGAGGGAGAAGGATTCGAACCTTCGAAGCTCTCGCAACAGATTTACAGTCTGCCCCCTTTGACCGCTCGGGAATCCCACCGTAAGAAAAGTGAAACTATACCGTTTTTTTAAAAACATCGTCAAGTGTATTTTGTTGAAAATTTTATAAGACGATATTTTTATTCATCATTTTTGTGTTATTTTGATGCGGTTATTTTCTCGTATTTAGCTTTTAATTGTGTTTCTGTTTCAGGATTATTGGGATCAATTAAGATGCAATCCACTGGACATACCTGCTGACATTGTGGTTCATCATAATGTCCTACGCATTGCGTACATAAATCCGCGTTGATTTCATAAATTTCATCACCTTGTGTGATGGCTTCGTTTGGGCATTCTGGTTCACATACATCACAGTTAATGCATTCATCAGTAATCAGTAATGACATACTTTCGCTCACAGATAAAGTTTTAAAGTCGTGCATTATAACCTAACTAATGTTTTCAGGCAGCCTGAAAACATTTTTTAACATTATGATAATAAATCTTATTTATTTTAAGATGTGTAGTTAGCTAGGATAAATTGACTTTTTCCTGCTTTTCCTTGACGGTAAATGTTGAGCCATTCAGGCAATAATGGCAGTTTGCCTGCTTCTAAATACACAAAAGCATTAGGGTTGAGTTTGTTTTTGAGTAACTTAAATAAAGTTGCCCATTCTTGCCACATAAAAGGTGGATCTAATAACACTAAATCAAATGTTTCTGTGTGATGTTTTAGATAAGTGAATGCGTCTTGGCAAGTGATGTATACGTTATCAGTTAAGTTGAATTGTTTAACGTGTTGTTGCAATAATTTCACACTTGGACGATGGTTGTCGCACATCCATACTTGTTTTGCGTGCCGTGATGCTGCTTCAAAACCTAGCGCACCGCTGCCTGAAAATAAGTCTAATACGTTTTGCCCTGTTAAATCTTGTCCTAACCAGTTAAAGAGTTTTTCACGTACCATTTCAGGCGTTGGACGTAAAGAGGGTGCATTATTGAATGTTAGTTTGCGTCCGCACAAAACACCGCCACAAATACGAACTTGATTGGTGTGTTTACTGTGTTTTGTTTCCATCATTTTTACCTAACAAAATGAGCATTATATTGGGTTAACTAAAAAAAAATTGGGTGCCATCGTTAAAATAGGGGCTAATTTTTTATTTTATAGACAGTTTTGAAGTTTTTAGGTAAATCACTTATGTTGCAAAAAAGTTGAGATGATTTATGGCTTTGTTAACAATCATCACTGATTAAATTAAAATCCGTTTTCTTTGGTAAATACTGTTTTATCAATAGGTTAGTATGTTTAATCAGTTTTTTTGACTTTGCCTACACTCGCTCAAATTTCGGTTTATTTGCTGCCTTGCGTTTTAAAAGCTTTCATTTATTTTTTCCAATAAGCAGGTGTGAATAAAATAAATACGGTGAACATTTCCAAGCGTCCTAACAACATTGCAAAAATGCATAGCCATTTTTGTAAATCGTTGAGCGTGCCAAAATTGTGGCTAGGTCCTACACCACCTAGACCAACACCTGTGTTGGTTACACACGCAAGTACAGCAGAAAAGGCAGTAATTAAATCTTCGCCTGTAATCATCATAATAAATGTGAACAGTACCACTGTCATAAAATACATAAAAATAAACGCCATAATGGACATTGCCAAGCGTTCGTTGACATTTTTGTCGTTTACTTTTACTGAATGTACAGCGTTAGGGTGTTGCAACATAAGGGTTTCACGCAAGGTGATTTTGGCTAATGCAATCGCGCGAACCAGCTTCACTCCACCTCCCATAGAACCTGCGTTGGCAAGAATGTTGGCAAGGAAAAACAACCATAATGTGATGACTAATGGCCAAGATGCGAAATCGGCATTGGAAAAACCTGCCGTTAATGCTACGTTGATAAAGTTAAACGTTACATAACGCAAGGCATCTAATGGTGAGTAATATCCTTTGTAAATCAAATAATCTATTGTAATCACCATACTAAAAAACAGTACAATCAGCATAATGCGTACTTCTTCATTTTGCCAATAAATCTGCAAACTTTTTTTCAGATTTTTTTGTTTTAACGCGGTAAAGTGGTTGGCAAAACTCATACTGCCTGCAATGGTTGCCAAGATAATAATTGTTTCCACAGCGACAGAATCAAAATAGGCGATGCCTTTGTCTTTGGTGGAAAAACCTGTTAGCGAAAAGGCAGACATCGCGTGGCACAATGCGTCAAACCAGTTCATTCCAGAGAAATAAAAGGCAACGCCGATAACAAAAGTGAATGAGAAATACATTAGCCATAAGCGTTTGGCCACTTGGGAAATACGTGGTGCGATTTTGGTGTCTTTTTCTACACCTGGAATTTCTGCTTTAAATAACTGCGTCCCCCCTACACCTAACATTGGCAAAATGGCAACAGCTAGCACAATAATCCCCATACCACCTAACCAACACAGCAAATGTCGCCAAAAATTCAGTGATGGAGGGAGCTTTTCCAAATTGGGAATAACGCTTGCGCCTGTGGTGGTTAAGGCACTCATACCTTCAAAAAAAGCATCGGTAAACGATAATTCTTCTAAATAAAAATAAATTGGTATAGCAGCAATCAAAGCAAAACCCAGCCACATCATCACCACCAAAATAAACCCATCACGTGGACGTAATTCACGTTGATAACGGCGCGTAACCAGCCAAACCAAGCCAGAAAATATCACTGTAACGATTGCAGTATTTTTAAAAACATAAAACGCTTCGTCATTAAAAAGATATGACACCAATGTTGGTAGCCACATCAACAAAGCGAAAAACAGACCAAGTTTGGAAAAAATGTGTATGGTAGGTAGTAATTTATTCATTAGGAAAACTCACAAGCTTTCAGGCAGCCTGAAAACTTTGCAAACTATTGTTTAAATGTTTCAATATTGTCAATCGTTCAAACCATTATTTGAATGACACGTCATTTTGCCACAAGCAAAATCATTTCAAAAGTTTTTATACATCAGCAAAACCATTGTTGCTGTGTAAATTTTGATGTTTATCAAAAGCAATTAGTAAAAATTGCTTTCAGGCAGCCTGATATTTGCTAGCCAGTTGTGTTTAACAGTAAAATTCATTTTCTAATGTATTCAATTTCGGTTGCGTGGGCAATCATTGATGTTGATTTTGTAAAACCTTTATGAAGGGAAATGCCATGTCAGAAACACGTCATATGCAAGACATCGATCCAGTTGAAAGCCAAGAATGGTTAGACGCTTTGGGGTCTGTTTTAAAAAACGAAGGCGAACAGCGCGTTCATTTTCTTTTAGAAAAACTGGTGCGCTACACGCGCCGTCAAGGGGTGCATTTGCCATTTGATGCCACCACCGCTTATTTGAATACCATTCCTGTGGGCAAAGAACAAAAATCTCCTGGTAATCACGAATTGGAACACCGTATTCGTTCAGCGATTCGTTGGAATGCAGCGGCAATGGTGTTGCGTGCCAGTAAAAAAGAACTGGAATTGGGCGGACACATTGCTTCTTTCCAATCTTCTGCCACTTTATACGATGTTGGTTTCAATCACTTTTGGCACGCAAAAAGAGACGGTGGCGAAGGTGATTTGGTGTTCACACAAGGACACTCTGCACCAGGTATTTACGCACGCGCTTTTATTGAAGGGCGTTTGAGCGAAGAACAATTAGATAATTTTCGACAAGAAGTGGACGGCAACGGTTTATCTTCCTATCCGCACCCACATTTAATGCCTGATTTTTGGCAATTTCCCACTGTTTCTATGGGTTTAGGTCCATTGATGGCGATTTATCAAGCGCGTTTCTTAAAATATTTGGATTCTCGCGGTTTAAGTAAAACCAAAGGACGCAAGGTGTGGTGTTTCTGCGGCGACGGTGAAATGGACGAACCAGAATCACAAGGTGCGATTGCTTTGGCCGCTCGTGAAGGTTTGGACAATTTGATTTTTGTGATTAACTGTAACTTGCAACGTTTAGATGGTCCTGTACGTGGTAATGGCAAAATCATTCAAGAATTAGAAGGTAATTTCCGCGGTGCAGGCTGGAATGTGATAAAAGTGATTTGGGGTAGTCGCTGGGACGCTCTTTTGGCGCGTGATACCAATAATGCTTTAAAACAACGTATGGAAGAAGTGTTAGACGGCGACTATCAAACCTACAAATCCAAAGACGGCGCGTATGTGCGCGAACATTTCTTTAACACACCTGAATTAAAAGCCCTTGTTGCCAATATGTCTGATGAAGAAATTTGGGCATTAAATCGTGGCGGACACGACCCACACAAAGTTTATGCCGCTTACTATGAAGCCGTAAACAACAATGGTGGTCGTCCAACCGTTATTTTAGCGAAAACCATTAAAGGTTATGGAATGGGCGCGTCAGGTGAAGGTCAAAACGTGGCGCACCAAGCCAAAAAAATGGACAATGCTTCTTTGAAAGGTTTCCGCAACCGTTTTGATATTCAAGTAACAGACGAACAAATTGACAGTGGTGATTTACCTTATTTCCGTTTCCCAGAAGACAGTGAAGAATTGCGTTATTTGCGCAAATGTCGTGATGCATTGGGTGGTTATTTGCCACAACGCAACCCCAACACTGAACCTTTGCCCATTCCTGCATTAGAAGAATTTGATGCACAACTGACCAGCAGCGGTGAACGAGCATTTTCTACCACTATGGCATTTGTGCGCATTTTGTCTACTTTATTAAAAGACAAACACATTGGTTCACGCATTGTGCCGATTGTTCCTGATGAAAGTCGCACTTTTGGTATGGAAGGTTTATTCCGTCAATTTGGCATTTGGAATCCAAAAGGTCAGCTTTATACGCCGCAAGACAAAGACCAACTGATGTTTTACAAAGAATCTGCCGATGGTCAAATTTTGCAAGAAGGCATTAACGAACCAGGTGCAATGGCAGACTGGATTGCCGCGGCGACTTCTTATGCCAACAACCGTTACGCGATGATTCCTTTTTATATTTACTACTCCATGTTTGGTTTCCAACGCATTGGCGACCTAGCTTGGGCGGGTGGTGATATGCACGCGCGTGGTTTCTTGCTTGGTGGCACAGCAGGTCGCACCACTTTAAATGGCGAAGGTTTACAACACGAAGACGGACACAGCCACATTCAGGCAGCCTTAATTCCCAACTGTCGTGCTTATGACCCCACTTATCAATATGAATTAGCAGTGATTATTCATCACGGTTTAAAACGAATGTATGTGGAAAATCAAGACGAGTTTTACTACATCACCGTGATGAACGAAAACTACAAACACCCAGCAATGCCACACCGCGAGAATATTGAACGCGACATTTTAAAAGGTATGTATTTATTCCGTGAAAGCGATTCAGGCAGCCTGAAAGTGCAATTGATGGGTTCTGGCGTAATTTTAGAAGAAGTGTTACGCGCCGCAGAACTGCTCAAACAAGATTTTGATGTTGATGCAGACGTATGGTCTTGTCCATCGTTTAACGAACTTTATCGCGATGCCATCGCAGTGGAACGCTATAACCGTTTAAACCCAATGAAAGAAGCCAAACTTCCCTTTATTGCACAACAACTTCAAGGTCATAGTGGTCCCGTTGTGATTTCTACCGACTACATTCGCGCCTTTGCTGATCGTTTAGCAAACGCCATTCCCAAAGAAAACGGTGAATGCGTAGTGTTAGGAACAGACGGTTTCGGTCGCAGCGACAGTCGCGCCAACTTGCGTAATTTCTTTGAAATAGACAGGTATCACATCGCAATAGCCGCCTTAAACGCATTAGCCAATCAAGGTAAATTGGACAAACAAACCGTTCAAGTTGCCATTGATAAATACGGCGTGGCAAGCGATGTTGCGCCAAGCTGGCAACGTTAAACATTCAGGCAGCCTGAAAAACTAAAATCAAATAGATTTGATATGGGTTTTATTGATGAAAAAATGGCTTCGGATAATTTTAGTGATACTGGTCATAGTTATACCAATCATAGGTGCTTACTTATTGATTTTTGACCATAAAGATCATTGTTTAGATTATGGTGGTACATACAATGAAATCACCAAACAATGTGAACAATAAGGTCATAAATATGCAAAAATACATTATATTAGCAAGTACCATATTAACTGCTTGTAGCACTAACACTATGAACCAAATAGAAATAATGAACATAGCAAATCCTGCTGCCGTATTTTGTATACAACAAGGCGGAAAATCCGTTATTCGTCAAGATGCACAAGGCAACCAATACGGTGTATGTATTTTGCCAAACGGAGAAGAAATAGATGAATGGGCATATTTCCGCGCCCATCATCAATAAGTTTCAGGCAGCCTGAACACTATTTTTCCATTAAAACAGGAAGAAATATGATGAACTCAATTGAAATCAAAGTCCCTGATATTGGTGGACACGAAAATGTAGATGTCATTGCAGTGGAAGTAAAAGTAGGCGACAGCATCGCCATTGACCAAACCTTAATCACTTTGGAAACCGATAAAGCCACAATGGACGTGCCTGCCGATGCTGCTGGTATTGTCAAAGCAGTACACATCAGCGTAGGCGACAAAGTTTCCGAAGGCAGTGTGATTGTTACCCTTGAACAAGCCAACGATGTTCAAGAAACAACCAGCAAACCTGCACAAACCGAAACCGAAACCGAAACAGCAATGTCCACACCAAACAATCTTTCAGGCAGCCTAGTTGCTGTCAATGTACCCGATATTGGTGGACACGAAAATGTAGACGTGATTGCAGTGGAAGTAAAAACAGGCGACACGGTTGCCATTGACCAAACGCTCATCACTTTAGAAACCGACAAAGCCACAATGGACGTACCTTGCACCGTTGCTGGCGTTGTACAAAACGTATGGATAAAAGTTGGCGACAAAGTTTCCGAAGGCAGTCCCATTATTGAAGTTGCCACAGAGAATACCGCCGACACGCAATCCAACGTTCAAGAAACCGAAAAAACCATTAGCAACACAGCCAAAACCTTTCAGGCAGCCACACCAGAAACCGTTTCCGACCATACAACAGTTGTTGCATCATTTGGTTCAGCGGTAAACGAAGCAGGATTTGCGCAAGCACACGCAGGACCTAGCGCACGAAAATTAGCACGTGAATTAGGTGTGAATCTAAATTTGGTTCAAGGTTCAGGCAAAAAAAATCGCATCACCAAAGAAGACATCAAACTCTATGTCAAAAACACGATGCAAAATGGAGGTACAAACCAAGCTACTTCATCAGGCGCATCTATGGGCGGTTTAGATTTACTTCCCTGGCCAAAAATAGATTTCAGCAAATTCGGTGAAATTGAAATCAAAGAACTCAGTCGCATCAAAAAAATTTCAGGACAAAACCTATCGCGCAACTGGGTAATGATTCCACACGTTACCGTCAACGAAGAAGCCGATATGACCGACTTGGAAAGTTTCCGCCAAACCTTAAACAAAGAATGGGAAAAAGAAAGCATCAAAGTATCACCACTTGCCTTTATCATCAAAGCATCAGTGGCTGCCTTAAAAGCCTTTCCTGAATTCAACTCATCTTTGGACGGCGATAACTTAATTCTAAAAAAATACTACCACATCGGTTTTGCCGCCGACACGCCAAATGGTTTAGTGGTGCCTGTCATCAAAGATGTAGACAAAAAAGGCTTAAAAGAAATCTGTCAAGAATTAGCAACACTTTCTAAAAAAGCGCGTGAAGGCAAGCTCAAACCACAAGAAATGCAAGGTGCGTGTTTCACCATTTCCAGTCTTGGTGGCATAGGTGGCACAAGTTTCACGCCCATTGTAAACGCCCCAGAAGTTGCCATTTTAGGCGTATGCAAAGCCAAAATGAAACCCGTATTCAACGGCAAAGACTTTGAACCGCGTTTAATGTGTCCATTAAGCTTATCCTTTGACCATCGTGTGATTGATGGCGCAGCAGGTATGCGTTTCACCGTCTTTATCGCGCAACTTCTCAAAGACTTCCGCCGCGTATTATTGTAATACCCAAATTTTACTCATTATTCACACCAAACGAAGAATCTCATTGCAAACAACAAAATGAGATTCTTCGTTTATCATTCTTTACGCCAAATAAAGTGCAAAAAAAAACAGGCAGCCAACCAGCTGCCTGAAAATCTCTCGATTTAGAGATGTATGTTCCACAAACCACTGATTTTCATCAGCCTTTGTTATTGTCGGAAAGGAGACAACAATAACTAAAGTAACAGGTGAAAAGGAGAAAACACCTGCATTCATTACAATCAGCATCGAGATATGGTAACTTCAAGGCCAAGGAGAAAGCCTTGATAAAAAAACCAATTGTATGAATAGTTTGTGGAAACGTCCGTTAGGATACATCTATTGACACTAATTTACAAGACATAAAACCTGATTTTTTAAAAAATAACCATTTTCTACTCACTTTTTAAGAATTTAAGATACAAGTTTAAAGTGTTTGTATTTTCTGTGTCGTTTTATGTTATGGAATATCGTTACTTTGATTATCAACATTCTCATCAATAGCATCAAACAGTGATGGTGGCGGTGGCAACAACTCATTTAAAAATAAAGTATTGGCATCAAGTACTGGATAATCGCTGAATGTAATATCGTAACCGCCATTATTATTGGGTTCAAGTTTCGCATAAGTGCCTAGTGGAAAAGTTGTTTTATGAGTGATGTGTCCAAAAGGAAAGTGCGTAAAAATAGGCAACCCCGTAACACGCGAAATCACTTGACTGACACTGTTTAAATCATAATAAGGGTCATAAGAATCGCGAATATTACCCATACGAAAATCACCCAATACAATAGCCTGTTGTTGTCGCAACACGCCAGCCAAATGCAAGGTTTGTAGCATACGTTCAATGCGATACGGTTGTTCGGACACGTCTTCCAAAAACAAAATACCTCCTTGAATATTCGGCATATAAGGCGTGCCAACCAAAGAGGCAATCACACTTAAATTTCCGCCCCAAAAAATACCTGAAACACTGCGCGGACGATGACTTTGTGCAAAAGGAATGCTTACAGTAACTTGTTTATTGGTAGTGGTTTGAATAAAACTTTCCATTGTGTATGGATCGGGGTCTAGTTTAGCAAATTCGCTGTATAACATAGGACCTGCGAAACTTGGCATACCGCCACCTTGTGCAAAAAGAGCCAATTGAATCGCCGTTACATCACTAAATCCGAATAACAAGGTTTGCGATTCACGCATTTTATCGGCTAATCTTGTCCAATCAATATGTGGCAACAAGCGCACTGCGCCATAACCGCCACGTACACCCATCAACACTTTTGGCGCAGGCAAAGCATTGGTAACGATATTTTGCAAATCGGCAACACGTTCATCATCACGCCCTGCAAAGCGTTGATAACGACGATACGCCGCCATTTGATTACTGACCACAAAACCTGCACGCGAAAGCAACTCAATGCCGCGTTGCACACGAGTGCTGTCTTCGCAAAATCCAGAACTGGCAAACAGGTGTAAAACATTATTAGAACGTGTACTGCTGTTATAAACAGGTTTAGATGAATGAGATGAAATAGTATCGGTCATAGTAGCGGATAAAGGAGCTTCGTTAATGGTTGTGGTGCCACAGGCGTTCATCAATAAGCTGCCTGAAAAAATGGCACCGCTTTGTAATAATCGACGACGAGATAACTTCATAATAAACTTCCGTAACACAAAAAACACTTAATCTAAAATAACTATTCTTTTCAGGCAGCCTGAAATCTCTGCAAAATCTAATTCTTATTGCGCTTTATCGCGTAATACAATCATTTAAAAATGCATTACTAAAACGCAGAAGAATGCGTTTAACAACATTTTAAAAATTAAGAATGACGCACTTTAACAAAAGTTTCAGTCTAACAGAATATTTTTATACTAATTTTTGTGCCAAAATATTTTTCACTTGTTCCGTCCAATTTTCAGGCAGCCTTAATGTGTTTTCACGTTGAGCATTTGCCCAAATCGGCGCAGGAAAATACGCATCACAATCAAAGCGTGCAATCACGTGCCAATGCAAATGTGGCACCACATTACCTAAACTGGCTAAATTGATTTTAGTTGGACGCAAAACTTCACGCATCGCCGTTTCAGTGTGGTATACCGCATTCATCAACACAGCACGTTGCGTTTCATTCAAATCCGTCATTTCTGCTTGATGACTTTGCCAAATCACCCGACAAAAAGCAGGCACATTAGCATCTTCATTAACCACGATAATACGTAAGTCTTCGTTTTGCCACAAAATTTCTTCATTTTGTGCTTGGCAAATAGGACAATTCATCAATATCTCTTTCCATAAAATGAAACGTATTATTGTAACCAAGACAAGCAAAAGCTGCCTAAAAAAATACCATTTCAGGCAGCTTTTGACAAAAATCAAAGCAAAATACTTGGGTTATTGCCAATAAACCGCTATAATCTCGCTCTTTGCTGTTTCTTATTCCTAAAAATAACAATAAATGGAGTTCATAATGACTGTATCAAAAGGTCAATTATTACAAGATCCCTTTTTAAATGCTTTACGTAAAGAGCATGTTCCCGTATCAATTTACTTGGTCAATGGTATTAAATTACAAGGACAAGTGGAATCGTTTGATCAATATGTTGTTTTATTGCGCAATACTTCGGTAACACAAATGGTTTACAAACACGCCATTTCAACCATTGTTCCCGCACGCGCAGTGCATATTCAACATAATGAAAAAACCCCTGCGTCCCCCATCGCAGAACCCCAAACCACTTTCCAACAAATTGAAACCTTACCGCAAGGGACAATATAAGGAAATCCGCAAAAAGGTGCTATTTTTAAGTAGCACCTTTTTTACTAACCAAATTTTGCAAACATCTCATCTTCACAACCCATTCAGGCAGCCTGAAACAATTAAAAGTTTCCATTATTGCAAACAAGCACAAAAGGAGTATAGATAATGTCAAATAAACCCAATATTTTACTAATCAATATGGCAAAAAGTTTCGGGGGGGGGAATTCTACACAGAACAATTGATACAACATCTAGATGGTTTTCACCTTTATTTTTTAGGCAAAAAATCAGGCATATTAAAACAGCATATTCACACCCATTTTCCACACATTAAAACCATTCATTTTTTTGATGCAATAAAGCTAGCTTTATCCGATAAACAACTGATTGTCCACGCATTAGATGGACGTGGCGCGCATTTCGCAGGCTTATTAAAACGCTGGTTCAAAACAAAATCCGTGATAACGCGGCAAGTTAATTTCCCACCCAAACGCTCATCATCTCAAAAAACCTATGCACAAGCAGATATGCTAGTAGGTGTCAGTCAGCAAATCTCACATTATTTATCCACCATCAATCCCAATGTACGCACCGTTTATCCTTGCATCAAACCCTTGCAAGAAAATCTTGAATTTGAACAACATTATTTTTCACAACAAAACAACCGTTTAAAAATTGCCCATATTGGTCATTTTCAAACCGTTAAAAACTTCCCATTAACCATCACATTGGCAAAACAAAACCCCAATATTCAATTTTATCTAATTGGTTCAGGTTTATTAGAACAAGAATTAAAAAACCAAGCCGCTCATTTAGATAACGTGATTTTTATCCCATTTACACCCTATATAGGCAGCGTATTCAAACAAATTGATTTATTGATTGTCCCCTCACACAATGAAGGACTTGGAATGGTAATTTTAGAAGCCTATCAACATCACATTCCTGTTATCGCCCACTCAATTGGCGGCATTCCAGAAATTGTAGAAGATAAAAAAACAGGATTTTTAATCAAACCAAACACACCAGAAAATTATCAAATCATTCTAGATAAAATCACTCGGCAGCCTGAAATTTTGCACGAATTAAAACACAATATTGCTATTTTTTTAACCAAGCACCCGTTTTCCGCATCAAAAATGGCGCAAGAATACACAGCAATTTACCAACATCTTTTAGGTCAAAAAAAGTGATACCTATACATCGCTTAACAAAAACAGCCGCCCCAAAATCTTTGCAACAACAAACACCACCAAAAGAAATTTTATTGACTTATCAACTTCTATCATACGGTTAAGTTCAGCTTTCAGGCTGCCTGAACGGTATTTATCTTCCAAAATTGCTGTAATAGTACTATTACACAGGCGTGCTTGTTTGACAAGCACGCCTGTGTGGACAATTTTTACTCACTACTTTTTTTAAATTGATAGGATAAAATTAATATGGAAGATATGGAAGGCTACATGCTTGCTTGGTTTATTGGTGGTGGTGTTGCTGCGATATTTTGCTTACTGATTGCACTCGCAGCCGTTGGTACGTTCTTTCGTGGAATATGGTCTGCGCTAAAAGGAGATGTTGGTGAAGGATTTGCATATATTGTTGGCATGGTAATTATTTTTGCCATTAGCGGTGGGGCTGGGTGGTTAGCAGATTATTGCTTTGACCAGTATTCCGAAATCAAAGAAAAAAAGGAAAAAGAAGAGAAAGAAAGTGAATTATATGACCGATGCGCCAACAACGAAGAAGCACAAGCCTGTTTTGAATTATGTACAAAATACGACAGCAATAGTTCTTGCAGTAAACTTTTTTCTTATGGCTTGCAAGCAAAAAAAGACGGAAACCATCAACAATCCTTTGAATATTATGACTATGGCTGTCGTGCAGATAATGCAGATAGTTGCAACAATTTAGGTGTATTGTACGATAGAGGAGAAGGGGTTTCCGAAGACAATCATAAAGCCACAGAACTTTACGAAAAAGCTTGTCATCTTGGCGATACAGAATTTGGTTGTTCCAATGCAGGAGTGCACTATTTCAACGGTGATGGTGTTTTTACCGATAAACAAAAAGCCTTTGAATTGTTTGAAAAAGGTTGTAATGAAGGCAATGAAAAAGCATGTAATAAGAAGAAAGCAATGCTTGAAAATATGTTTGAAAATTGATAGTAGAAGCCTTTGTGCGTGAACAAGCGTAGAATGTGCAACTCATTGCACACCCAGTTAATTCACAATCAAGTAGTTTACCGAATGCAGATAAAAACCTTTGCAAAACTTGTCATTCTGAACTTTTCGCAGAAAAGTGAAGAATCTCATTCTTTGTTTGATAAAGATTTTTCGCTAACGCTCAAAATGATAAATGATAAAAAGTAGGTTTTTGCAAAGGTTTCTGTCTGAAAACAACACAACCACCGTAGAGTAGGTATTCTTGCCCACTACAACGACCACCCGTCATTGCGAGCCTTGCGAACGCAAGGCGTGGCAATCTCCCAAAATTTCAGGCAGGGCAGCCTGAACAAAACACCAGTCATTACGAAGCCTTG
>JAFSQZ010000102.1 GCA_017446355.1 Neisseriaceae bacterium | reverse complement strand
TATGGCGGTGTTTTCTTTGTTTGTGAAAGCAAACGG
The DNA here is from genome assembly GCA_017446355.1 of Neisseriaceae bacterium. Classification (GTDB taxonomy): domain Bacteria; phylum Pseudomonadota; class Gammaproteobacteria; order Burkholderiales; family Neisseriaceae; genus RGIG3394. The sequence goes on along the minus strand of JAFSQZ010000102.1, from coordinate 3,084 downwards.
TCGATATTCACTTATTGAAACTTCTGCAAAACTTGTCATTCTGAACTTTTCGCAGAAAAGTGAAGAATCTCATTCTTTGTTTTATAAAGATTTTTCCCTTTCACTTCGTTCAAGGTCAAAATGACGAATAGTACAAAGTAGGGTTTTGCAAAGGTTTTAAATGGTAAAAAACGAAGTTTTGCAGGAGTTTCTTATTATGAAACTTTTTTTCAGGCAGCTTGAACCTACTTTTTAAATGCAAAATAAACAGCACCCAATATACATAAAAAACTAAATAGATAGTTGAGTTTGAAGCCTGCTTTTAAGTAGACAATGGCAAAAACGGTGAACACAATAAGCGACAGTACTTCTTGTATGATTTTGAGTTCAAAAGGTTTTATGCCCCAGCTTGATCCGAAATGGTTGGCGGGGACAACAAGACAATATTCTAATAATGCAATCGCCCAGCTAATCAGTATGATTTGCCATATGGGAAAGTTAATATTGCCCTTGAGATGCCAATACCATGCAAAGGTCATTAGGAGATTGGAACAAACCAGTAGGGCGATAACAATTATATAGTGCATACCTGTCTTTCTTTGTGTCTTTCTTGGGTTTCAGGCTGAAACCTTTGCAAAACCCTACTTTGTACTATTCGTCATTTTGACCTTGAACGAAGTGAAAGGGAAAAATCTTTATAAAACAAAGAATAAGATTCTTCACTTTTCTACGAAAAGTTCAGAATGACGAGTTTTGCAAAACTTTCAGGCTGCCTGAAAATTTGTGTTAGAGTTTGTGGCAAATACACCCACGCGCGAAACCTTGCCAGTCTATATTGATGTTTTTACCAAAGGCTATGACTTTGAATAATTCGCCCATTTCGTGTGGCGCGGTTAGTATTTGTATGGCGTGGGCTGCCTGAATGTAATCAGTTGTGTCGGTTTGATTGTGTGCGTTGGCAAGGTTTTCCAGTAGACCTAAATTAAATAGGAAGTTGGCTTGTGTGGTGTAGCCAATTAGGTCTAGCGCGTTTTTATCACAGGCTGCTGCGGCGATGTCGCTGAAATTGACGTGCGCGGTTAGGTCGGTTAAGCCTAAACGAAAAAAAGGATTGTGAATGCTGTGGTGTGCGTGGTGTCCAATCAGTGTGCCGTCTTGGCGTTGGGGGTGGTAGTATTCGTGTTGGTCAAAACCGTAGTCTATAAATAGCATTGCGCCGCGCGTGAGTTTTTGCGCTAGTGTGTTGATGAAGGCGTATTGCGTGGGGTGTAGTTCGCTGATGTAGGGCGCGTCAATATCGTGTGCTTTGGGAAAGTAGTTTAAGGCTGCCTGAAATAAGTTTTTGTCGCTGAGTGCTTGGTTTTTATAGGTGAATTGTTGATTTTCATAACCAACGTAAACACGTTCCAATGCGCCATTAGGTTGTAAACAAATGCGCTCAATGGGCATAGCATCTAGTACTTCGTTACCGATAATAATGCCATCAAAGTTTTCAGGCAGCGTGTGTTGCCAAGAAACTTTGTTTAACATTTTTGGCGCGTGTTGGGCAATGTGTTGTTGTTGTCGCTGGGCTAATTCTGCCGATAATTCAATGATAATGTATTGATGAAACGATGGGTGTTCGCTTAATGCGTTGAGTAAATCTGCTGCAAGCGCACCTGTGCCTGCACCAAATTCATAGAGATAACCAGCTGTTTGTGGCAGAAGTTCAATCAGTTGTGTGGCAAGTGTTTGTGCAAATAAGGGTGTGAGCGTGGGCGCGGTGATGAAGTCGCCTGATTGTCCAATTTTGTGCGCACCTCCTGTGTAATAGCCTACTTTGGGTGCGTATAGGGCAAGATTCATAAAATCAATGAATGGTATGGCACCATTTTGACGTTGAATTTCATTGATGATGTGTTGCTGTAAATGTGTAGAGGCTGCTTGTTGTTCAGCGGAAAGTGGGGGAAAGTGTGCGTGTGTCATTGTTGTCATAGCGTTGATTTTCAAGCGATGTATTATAAATGTTTTGTGTGTGGTTTTATTGAAATTTTTGCGAAGGTTTGAGATGGGCTGCTTGTTTTCAGGCAGCCTGAAATTTTTGTAAGACGTGTTTTTTTGTTGTCATTATTTATTTCTGTTTTGAAAAGTTGTGGTTAAACGGTTTAAGCGTGAGATTTTTCGGCTGGTGGCTGAGAATAATCAGTTTGTGAATAATTTTGACAAGGTTTTCGTTGAATTTTTTTGTGTTGTGAGTGTGAAACATTTTGTGGCTTATTTGTCTTGTTTTTGATGGTTTTTGTGTAAAGATGTAGCAATGTGTTGAAAAGTGGTGTAAAGTGTGGCGAAAAGTAGGCAGGAAATGAAAGTGCCTATTTTGTTGTAATGATTTGTAACTTGAATTGGGTTGATAAAATGTTTCGCGGTGCGCATGAATTAACGATTGACAGCAAAGGACGCTTGGCTATTCCAGCCAAGTTCCGTGAAGTGTTGTCGCGTGAATTTGCCGAAGATGATGATCAAGTTGCACGAATCGTGGTCACGTTGGAAAATCGTGATCGTTTGCTTTTTTATCCAGAAAGCAGATGGTGTAAAATCGAGCAGGATTTACTGAATTTGCGTACTGCGGGAAAACCTAATTTAGAAAAATACCGTAATTTGGTGTTGCATAACGCTGATACATTAGAAATTGATAGTGCAGGGCGGGTGCTTGTGCCTGCTTTGCTGCGTGGATTGGTTGGCTTGGATAAAGACGTTATTTTGGTTGGTCGTGTAGACCGATTAGAATTGTGGGATCGTTCACGTAAATTGGCGGAAACCGAAGATGCGTTGGCGATTGATGCTGATGAGCTGAATTTTGATTTGGGACAAGTGGATTTTCAATTATGATGAAATCCGTTTTTGCCCATAAAACTGTGTTGCTTCAAGAAGCAGTGGCTGCCTTAAATGTTCAGGCAGCTGGTATTTATGTTGATGGCACTTTTGGACGTGGTGGTCATTCGCGCTTGATTTTGTCGCGATTAGGCAAACAAGGGCGTTTAATTGTCTTTGATAAAGACCCACAAGCCATTGAAGTGGCGAATGAGTTGGCTGCACAAGATAAACGTGTTTCTGTGGTACACGATG
>JAFSQZ010000101.1 GCA_017446355.1 Neisseriaceae bacterium | reverse complement strand
ATTTACGCCACCAATGCAACACAATTGCATAACAACATAAGAAAAACAACACGATATAAGCCATTACACTTGCTCCACGTCAACGACTAGGGTGTTATCAGAATATGTCCCAACATCATAGTTATAAATCTCATCTACTGTTCGGTCAATACACGCGCTCTCTGCAATTTATAATGTATTAAAAGCAGTCAGAGGCAGGTTGCTGACGCAAAAAAGCAGCGTTAATAACCGTTTCAAACAAGCACGATACGGCATCAAACGCCTTGCGAAAGTTGAATTTGAAATACAGCAAAAGCTGAAAAAGCAAGCCAAACGCTACAACAAATCTTATCTAGGTGAAATGGTTCATGTGGATACCAAGCGTTTGCCATTGTTGAAAGGTCAAAAATCAACGGATAGACGAGAATATTTATTTGTCGCCATTGATGATTTCTCACGAGAGCTATACGCAGCCATTATGCCTGACAAAATGGCGAACAGTGTCGCTAAATTCTTGTTGGAAGATGTGATTGAGCCTTGTCCGTATTTGATTGAATGTGTTTATTCCGATAACGAGAATATAAAGGGACACTTCATCATCCATTTGGTGTTATCTGTTTTAAGAACGGAATTAATCAAAAATTTACTAAACTAGCCCACCCACAAACCAACGGCAAAGCGGAAAGAGTTATTAGGACGCTAATGATGATGTGGCATGATAGAATGGAGTTTGTTGATAGCGAACACAGGAAGAAAGAGTTGGTTCGTTTTATCAACTTTTATAATACGGTTAAGTCTCATGTAGGACTAAAAGATAAAACACCCTTTGAAGTCTTGGAGACTTATTTTTCTCAACCCATCGTGTAAATAACGCGATGATTTCTAACATGATGCTCTGTTATTTGGCGATATTATCATTATTACTATACGGTAAACTATGAATAATATATGTAAATAATAGTGTTAATTTATTGTAAAAATACCACTTTGAAAGGTTGAAATCTTTGCAATGCCCCTGAAGGAAGTGGAAGAGAATAATCTTTATATAGAGTAATTAGTTGAGATTCTTTTCCATTTGCTTACTTTTATGGTTAGAATGACGAGTTTTGTAGGCGTTTCAGTTTGTAAAGGTTTTGTTACTTTAAACAAAAAGAGAAATAAAAAGAGACCGCATTTTGCGGTCTCTTTTTTTATTGCTGTCTACGAAAATCCAGTAAGTGTTTTTGTGTTGCTAACCACGCGCCGAGAATGCCCAATAGTATGCAAAGCAGTAAAATCATACCGATTTCTTGAAAAGTAAAACCACGCAATTGTACATCAATACCATAGGGTTTAAGCATTTCTGTTAGCAGTGGGCGGTTGCTGGCGATTGCCCATTGCGCAAAAATAATGCTGATGATGCCTGCAAAAAAGCTTTGTAAGGCTGCCTGATAGAGAAAGGGACGGCGTACGAAAGATGATGGCGCACCTAATAATTTGGTGATTTCAATTTCTTCCTTATGACTTAAAATTTGTAGGCGAATGGTGTTGTATGCTTGTAACACAAACATTAAACATAAAGTAACACTTAAAAATAGAAAGATGTTTTTTAAGAGTTGATTAAATCGCCACAGTGTTTGTAGCCATTCGGTGTCCATTTGTGCAGTTTCTACTACGGCTTTGCTGTCTAAATCGCTTCGTAGTTTTTCAACTTCTTGGGGATTGCTGGACAACGGGGTGATGATGTATACATCAGGTAATGGATTTTCATCTACTAACGATATGAAATCCGTGTTGATGTTCATCGCTTCTTGCATTCTGGCTAAACCTGTTTCTTTGCTGATGAAGTCTAATTCTCGAATGCGTTTGTCTTGATGCAGTTCGTTTTCAAATTTTTGAACAACATCTGGTTTTGCGTTCAGTTGTAAATATAGAGTAATTTGTGGTGCTTCATTGAGTTTGTTTAATAAGTTTGGACTGCCTTGCACCACTAGATATAATGTTAAAGGCAGCATCAGTGCAATGGAAAGCATTGCCAAAATCAGAAGATTGCTGATGGGCTGCCTGAAAAAGTTGCGAAGGGCTTGTAAGGCACTTTCCCAATGCAACAGTAAGCCATTTTTTAATGGGCGAGTAGATGATTGTGGTGTTTTCATGATGAGAACCTGCCTTTTTGTAAACGCAAAATACGATGACCATAATTTTGCATTAGGGTTTCATCGTGGGCAGAAATAATGACGGTGCTGCCTGTTTCGTGGAATGTTTTGAATAATTCCATAATGTCTAAAGCAGTGGCGCGATCTAGGTTGGCCGTTGGTTCGTCAGCGATGATTAAGGCTGGCTTGTTGACAACGGCTCGTGCAATACAAAGTCTTTGTTGTTCGCCACCTGATAAGCTGCGTGGACTGGATTTTTCGTAACCTGATAAGCCTACTTTTTCTAATGCAATGCGTGCGCGTTTTTCTGCTTCAAGATAAGAGCAGCCTGAAATGCGTAAAGGCAACAAAACGTTTTGTAATACATTGCGATCAAATAAAATTTTATGGTCTTGGAACACAATGCCTATTTGTTGACGATATGCACACATTAAGCCTTCTGAAAATTTAGCAAAGGGTGCGTTGTTAATTAAAATATTGCCCGAAGTGGGTTTGATTATCCCTGCGATAAGCTTTAATACAGTGGATTTGCCTGCGCCAGAGTGTCCTGCAACAAAAATCAGTTCTCCTGATTGAATGGAAAAACTGACGTTTTGTAGCGCGTGAATGCTGTTGGCATAGGTTTTTGAAACCGATTCAAAACAGATCATCGTTATCTCGTTATGCTGTTAAATGAAACGCAATTATACGCGATTTTCTATTGGGTTTACTTGAAAATAAAGAAAATCATTGGTTTAGTGTTGATTTTTTTAAACCCCAATTGCCTATCAGTAATAAACGGTAAATAAACAGTGAATAGCTTTCTTGTAAAAAAAACTTGTGTTGGATTTTTTTATCCGCTTGCTTAAAACGACTGGTTGGCGTGGGGGAAAGTGTTGCATTGATGCCTAAATTTAAAGCCATTGCGCGTGCGCGAGCCATATGGTAGGGGTCGCTGATTAAAACTGCGTCAGTGATGTGGTGTTTGCGCATCAGTGTGCGTGCGTTTACTAGGTTTTGATAGGTGTCTTTGGAGGTGGTTTCAAACAAGATGTCATCTGCAGGAATGCCTTGTTTGATGGCAAATCGTCTAGCTACTTCGGCTTCTGTGTCAAAACCTGCTTTGGGTGTGCCGCCTGTAAACAGTAATTTTTCTACACGATGGTTTTGATACAGAGTTAATGCATGATTGATGCGTTCGCGAAATACTGGCGATGGCAATTTCCCCCAAGCGGCAGCCCCTAATACAATCGCTACTTGTCCTGATGCATTGGTATTGGGGCGTGAGTAATCGTAAACTTGCCAAGCACTCCACGCAAACAGTAATACAATGCTTAAAATACTCAATAAAAAGCCACGCCATAAGTATTTCAACATAGTTTAAAATCGCCTAGTAATCTTTGTTGGGCTGCCTGAACGTTTGAGATGATTTTCTTTATTCATTCAAAATGAGTAAATGATTTACATGTTACTTTAAAAATTTTCAGGCTGCCTGAAATAGTCATTGAATAATGATAAGACCTTACATTATACTTCATCTTATTTTACGTCTATTTTACATCAATTAACCGTGCGTTTGAGGAGAGAAAAATGTACAAACATATCGTTGTTGCTGTTGATGGAAGTCGCACCGCGCTAAATGCTTTACAACACGCTGTTGCTTTGGCATTGGGGTTGCAAAGTCAGTTGACTTTGATAACGGTTGCTAATCCTGCGGAATATATGACGCTTGCCCCAGAGTTTTTGCAGTATGAAAGCTACGAAGAAGCAGCCATTGCTGGGAGTAATGAAGTGTTGTCCGATATGCAGAAAGTGGCTACTGATGCTGGTGTGCAAAATGTACAAACGCATTTGTTGATGGCTGCAAAAGGGACTAAAGAAATGGCGCAAGAGTTGGTGGATTTTGCTGATGAAACAGGTGCTGATTTGATTGTGATTGGTACGCACGGTCGCACTGGTTTGATGCATTTGTTGATGGGTAGTTTTGCTGAAACGGTGATGCGTCAGAGTCATTTACCTTTGTTGGTGATTCGTAGTCGTAAAGAAAATAATGTGGTAGATGAAGAATAGTTAAGTAGGATTTTAAACGTTTGCAAAATTCTTTATTTTATTTTGAATGAAAGTATGACGAAACGAATAATCTCATTTTGTTGTTTGAGATTATTCGTTTTGTGTTTTGTGAGGTTTAAGGTCTTTAATCTAATCCAATATCTAATCTAATAATAAGGAATCATCAGTTACTTGTTCACCTCGTGTTTTTTCAAACATTTCTAATAAGTGTTGAACCGTCATACCTTTACGGTCTTCGCCTGCAACGTCTAAAACGACTTGTCCTTGATGCAACATAACGGTGCGTGTGCCGTGATTGAGTGCTTGTTGCATAGAGTGGGTTACCATCATTGCGGTTAATTTATTTTCAGTGATGATTTTATCGGTCAGTTCTAATACAAATTCAGCCGTTTTGGGGTCAAGTGCGGCGGTGTGTTCGTCCAGTAGGATAATTTTGCTGGGTTGTAAACTTGCCATCAGTAGGCTGACGGCTTGACGTTGTCCGCCTGATAATAAGCCCATTTTGTCGGTTAAACGGTTTTCTAAACCCAGTTTTAAAATGGCAAGTTTTTCACGAAATAATTCACGTGTGTTTTTATCAAGCGCGTTTTTCAGGCTGCGTTTTTGTCCACGTTTGAACGCTAATGCCATATTTTCTTCTATGCTTAAATTGGCACAAGTGCCTGCCATTGGGTCTTGAAAAACACGTGCCACAAAACTGGCGCGTTTGTGCGCAGGACGGCGTGTAACGTCTGTGTTGTCAATGTGAATGCTGCCTGAATCAACGAGTACATCACCACTGATGGCATTGAGAAATGTGGATTTTCCTGCACCATTGCTGCCAATTACGGTAACAAATTCGCCATCTTTGATGTGTAAACTCATACCGCGTAATACGGGATTTTCAATGGGCGTACCGTGATTGAAAGTGAGTTTGAGATTGTCTGCTTTCATCATAATGATTGTTTCCTTTGGTGTAATTTGGCTTTTATTTTGGGAAAGAGCAGTACCAATACCACCAAAGTGGACGTAATCAGATTTAAGTCTTGGGTTTTTAATCCGAGTCCTGATAAGGTTTCGCTACCCATTGCTACCATAATAAATAAGCGGTAAATCACGGAGCCGATGATAACGGATAGCGTGAGTAACCAGATGTTTTTGCTGGGCAGTAGTGCTTCACCCAAAATAACAGCGGCTAAACCGAAAACAATGGTGCCTAAACCTGCGCTAACATCTGCACCGCCAACTAATTGCGCAAATAATGCACCTGCCAAAGCAATTAAGCCATTGGAAAGTGCCATACCTAACATAATCATCTTGCCTGTTGAAATGCCTTGCGCACGCGCCATACGAAGATTGGCACCTGTTGCGCGCATTGCTAAACCTGTTTCTGTGCCAAAAAACCAGTCTAAAAGCAGTTTAATCAATAAGGTAATGAGCAATAAAATTAAAGTGCTTTGCCAGATACCTGTGCCTAAAATGGGTTGAAATAAATCAAAAATGGTTTGCGTTCCTAAAAGTGGAACGTTTGGTGCGCCACCAATGCGCAAGTTAACTGAATAAAGCGCGGTCATTACAATAATGCCTGAAAGCAATTGTAATACACCCAATCGGATATTCAGCCAAGCAGTGAGTAATCCTGCGAGCATACCCGCACAAAAACCAGCCAAAATGGTTAGAATGGGATTGACACCTGCTGTCATACAAACGGCACAAGTAAATGCGCCCAAAGGGAAACTGCCGTCCGCAGTTAAATCAGGAAAATCCAGTATACGAAAAGAAATCAGCACACCCAGTGCAACCAGTGCATAAACCAAACCTGTTTCAAATGTGCCAAATAGAGCCAGTAAGGACATAACCACTTCCTTGTTGATGTTAATGATTTTGTAAACACTATTTTTGATGGTACGCAAAAGGTTTACAAATATTTCAGGCTGCCTGAAAACATACAATTAAATATTTCAGGCAGCCTGAAAAAAGGTGTTATTCTAACACTTGTGTGGCTTCTTGTTTCAAGGCATCAGATAAAGTTATTCCTTGTTCTTGCGCGTGTTTGTTACTAAGGTGTAAATCAAATTTATCCACACGTTGTGAAGGAATGCTGCCTGCGGATTCACCGCGTAAAATACGTGCAACCACTTTGCCTGTTTGTACGCCAACATCGTGATAATTCGCGCCCAAAGCAGCTACTGCACCACGTTCAACAGAAGTAGTGTCCGATGCCAATAAAGGCACTTGGATTTCTTTGGCGGCTTTATACATAGATTCATAAGAAGACACGACATTGTTGTCCAAAGAAGTATAGATTAGCTGCACTTTGCCACCTAAACTACGCGCAGCCGTTAAAACATCGGTTGTGCGTTGAGCAGGCGCAGCAACCAATTCAATATTTTCTTTACTCAAATCTGTTTTTAATTGTTCCAACACTGTAGTGGAATTCACTTCACCTGGACTGTAAACGTAACCGACTTGTTTCAATTCAGGCACCATTTTTTTCATCAAGGCAATTTGTGGTGCCAAAGGCAACATATCAGAAACGCCTGTAACATTAGTATTAGACGCTTCCCAAGAATTGACCAATTTAGCAGCAATAGGGTCGGTTACCGCAGAATACACGATGGGTACATCTTT
>JAFSQZ010000100.1 GCA_017446355.1 Neisseriaceae bacterium | reverse complement strand
CCTGAACAGTCTTTTTTATCGACTATTTGCTGCACAAAATCTCGTGTGATGTCGTTCAAAAGCATTCCACGCAGTTCAGGCAGGTTTCGCATTCGCATTTTGTCATTTTCTATGCTTTTTTTGTGTCCTTTCTCGTCGAGCCAACGGATACACGTTTCGTTCAAGTTCGCTTTGGTTTTTCGCCTATGCGGTCAATTCGCCATTGTTGGTATTTGAGTTTGTCGTGTAGTTCTTCGGCTGCTTGTTTGTCGGTTGTGCCAAGAGTGCGTCTAATTCTCTTGCCGTTTGCCGTTGTGATGTCTGCGTACCAAGTGTCGCCCCGTTTGCATAACATTTCCTACTCCACTTTAAGGCTGACGCTTGCACGCTTTGATTTTGTCGGTTTTCTATGAATAATGCAAGATTTTCGGCGGTGATTATCCATTGTCGCCCCACTTTACAAGCGTTCAGGCTGCCTGAATGTATGTATCCCAATATGGTGGAGTGATGACAATGGCAGATTTCAGCGACTTGGCGTATGGTGTAGGTTTTCATTTAATCTTCTTTGTATTCGTATTGATTGCCGTTAAATCTTGATATACAACTCCAACTTGGTGGAATACTGTTAAGAAAAGAACGCCACAGCGAACCGTCTTCGCATAAAACAAGCAAATAATTACTGCTCTCACCATATTCAAACCGTGCAATTTGAATAATTTTGGAAGTAGGTGCTTCTAATTCATTTTCCATAGTTGTTTGCCTTTCCCATACTGGACTTAACAATTTTCTTTCTTGTGGTTTTAAATTCAGTTTTAACTTCGCTTCGTTCGTAGAAACTTCTCATTTTCATCACGATTTCCTTTATTGGATTGACAAAAAAGCAGCCCATGTTCAGGCTGCCTGAATGAATATGCTCCAATATGGTGGAGTGATGACAATGACAGATTTCAGCAACTTGGCGTATGGTGTAAATTTTCATTTGTTATTTTCAAGTCTTCTCATTTCCAGCATATACGGCAAATCACCATAACGAATATGCCAACGCCCTTTTTGTTCCTTATCGTTTTTTATTTGCTGAACAAACCATTGAAAAACTGCTCTTAATGCTTTATCTGTCATATCAGTACCAATTCCACGCTGACACCAAGTGCCGTCTCCCTCTTCTGTAAATCGCACTAAATGTATTTCATTAGTCATATCTGTTAGCAATAATTTATACATTTCAAATCTCCACAAAAAAGGCAACCTGAAAATCTTTCAGGCAGCCATATGGCGACACAACGCCCAGTCCTAAATTGTTACCTTTATTGTACCCAAAGGAGGATTACATTGTTTAACAACGCCATAACTCTTATTCTTACTATTAAAAATAGCGATAGGCTCAAACAACGGATTGTTTGTATTGCCGATATTAACTTTCCACAGCGAGCCGTCTTCACGCAACGCCACTAAATAATCTTCGTAGGGTGCAATGTGTTTGATTTTACTTCTTGGCGATTTAAATGCTGTTTTCATTACAGTTTCCTTTTAAGTTGATTGTAAAAAAAGGCTGCCTGAACGATTTTCAGGCTGCCTGAAAAAAGGGGAACAATCTCCTGCTTTGGTATAATGAAACATTGCCTTTGCATTCATTCCTAATTGGCGTTAGGAATTGTATTGAATGATTTGGCAATGCTTTGCTTTCCACTTAACCAACTTTACAGGAGACTGTTCAATGGAAATGGGCTTTATTAAATCGCACTGGCGACCTTTTATTACTGTTAGTTTATTGTTAAGTTTAATATTTTTTCGACAACACATTAAATTAGTGTTTATTGCGTGGTTTATTTTTTCCATTGTAATTATTTTTGTTGAATGGCGTAAAATCAATAAATTTATCAAAGATTATATTATTGTAGATTTAGCAATAACTATTTTAAGTATAATAATTTACTTCTTTGCAAAAGTTAGGGCAACCACTCATTTTAATAATAAATATGAAATTTTTACAGAATATCTTAATTATTCTG
>JAFSQZ010000099.1 GCA_017446355.1 Neisseriaceae bacterium | reverse complement strand
CCAATTTCACACCGAAAAAAGCCATCTAGCGGGCTTACAATTATTGAGTAACTTTTTATTGTGGAAACCTTAATTTCAGGCTGCCTGAAAAAAGGTAACCATTTGATTAACCTTAACTAAACGCAGCGCAAAGCTGCCTGAAAGACATTATGCAACTGATTCCTGCAATTGATTTAAAAAATGGTGAATGCGTCCGCTTAAAACAAGGTTTAATGGAACAAGCCACCGTATTTTCCGACCGTCCTGCACAAATGGCAAGTCATTGGTTAAGTCAAGGTGCGCGCCGTTTACATTTAGTAGATTTAGATGGTGCATTTGCTGGTGAGCCCAAAAACTTTCCAGCCATCAGTGAAATTTTAGCTGCCGTTTCGCACGCCATTCCCGTGCAACTAGGTGGCGGTATTCGTGATTTAGCAACCATTGAAAAATACCTAAATTTAGGTTTAACCGATGTCATTATCGGCACAGCAGCCGTAAAAAATCCCGAATTTGTGCGCCAAGCCTGTCAAGAATTCGCAGGACACATCATCGTTGGTTTAGATGCCAAAGAAGGAATGGTTGCCATTGACGGCTGGGCAACGGTTACCAAACATCACGTAATTGATTTAAGTAAACAATTTGAAAACGATGGTGTCAACAGCATTATTTATACCGATATTGGTCGCGATGGAATGATGAGTGGCATCAACATAGATGCCACAGTAAAATTAGCGCAAGCCGTGAATATTCCAGTGATTGCATCGGGTGGATTAACCAATTTAGACGATGTACGCGCCCTATGTACCGTTGCACACGAAGGCATTGCAGGTGCGATTACTGGTCGTGCCATTTATGAAGGCAGCATTGATTTTGCTCAAGCGCAACAACTTGCAGACAGCTTGGTATAAGGCTGCCTGAAAAATAAAACACCCCAAAAGTTTGACAAACTATCCAACCTTTGGGGTGTTATGCCGTATAACAACTCTTCATTCTAAACACAATAAAATCTCCCAACATATACATAACAAATATAAAAGGAAGGTTTTACAAACGCCAACCAAAAAACTTGTATTTTTCTGATTTGCCTTTATTTTTCCCAGCAACACTTTTCAAAAGAGCAATATGATGAACAATCAACGAATCCGTTTTCTTTTTGACGATATGCCAGTGCGCGGTTTACATATGCGCGTGCAAGAAGTTTGGCAACACATTGTGTCGCGCAAACATTATCCATTAGCCATTCGCCGTGCTTTGGGCGAACTTTTAGCGGCAGGCGCATTATTGTCCAGCAATTTAAAAATTGATGGCACACTTATTTTGCAAGTACAAGGACAAGGCATATTAAAAATGTTGGTGGTGGAAGCCACTTCCGACAACACCTTGCGAGCGGTGGCGCGTTGGGACGAAAATGCAAACGTGGCAGATGACGCAGATTTAGTGCATTTACTGGGCGAAAATGGCATTTTTGCCATCACTTTACAACCCAAAGAAGGTGAACAATGGCAAGGAATTGTACCTTTGGAAGGCAAAAACATCGCGCAAATGTTGATGAACTATATGGAACGCTCCGAACAACTGCAAACCCATATTGCATTAGCGGCAAACGATGAAACCGTATCAGGCTTATTGTTGCAAAAGCTGCCTGAAAAAGAATTGGACGAAAACGCTTGGCAACACGTTAAAACTTTGGCACAAACCATTGATTCGTCAGAATTATTACAATTGGACGCAGAACATTTATTGTATCGTCTTTATCACGAAACTCCGCCGCGAATTTTCCCAGCGGAACATTTAGAATTTGCTTGCACGTGTTCACGCGGAAAAGTCAGCGATATGTTACTGATGTTAGGTGCAGAAGAAGTAGGCAAAGTCATTGCCGAAGAAGGAAGTGTTACCATTAACTGCGATTTTTGCAACGAACGTTACACTTTTGATGAAACCGATATCAATACTTTATTTGGCGTAGATATTCTTGCATTAAGTAAACAACAATCTGTGCCTTTGCAATAATATTTAGGCTGCCTGAAACCTTTGCAAAACGCGTTATTCAGATTTTGAGCGTAAGCGAATGGGAGAAAATCTTAATTGTTTTGTTTTTCTTACGCTTAAAATAACGAATCATAAAAAGTAAGATTTTGCAAAGGTTTCTGCCTGAAAATTTACAGCGTAAAATTGTCAAATTATGTTAAAAGTGGCATAATTTCAATCGTGGTTAAAACCAAACAAAGGAAATCCAATGCTTCTCCAACTGACAAAAAATAGCCATTCATAACACCAATGCCGCCTTTGCTTTTTCTTGATAAGCATGGTCGGCTATTTTATTTTTTAGGTTTTGGATAAATGGATTTATCTTTGTTGATTTAAAAAAATTTCACAACTTTAAAGCTGCCTGAATTTCAGGCTGCCTGAACACTTCAACACTCATCATCTTATTAAATATAAAGGAAGTTTTATGTCAACCGCAACCGCTAATGCCATTCGCTTTTTGTCTATGGATATGGTACAAAAAGCCAATTCAGGACACCCTGGCGCACCAATGGGTATGGCAGATATGGCAGATATTTTGTGGCGAGAATTTTTGCAACACAATCCTACTAACCCACATTTTGCCAATCGCGACCGTTTTGTTTTATCCAACGGACACGCATCTGCTTTGCTTTACAGCGTGTTGCATTTAAGTGGCTACAATCTTTCTATTGATGACTTAAAAAATTTTCGTCAGTTACACAGCAAAACACCAGGACACCCAGAATATGGTTATACCGATGGTGTAGAAACCACCACAGGACCTTTGGGACAAGGTATTGCCAATGCTGTGGGTATGGCATTAGCAGAAAAATTACTTGCCGAAGAATTTAATCAAGATGGCTTAAACATTGTTGACCATCATACTTACGTCTTTTTAGGAGACGGCTGTTTAATGGAAGGCATCTCGCACGAAGCCGCATCATTAGCAGGTACTTTGGGATTGGGCAAGTTAATTGTTTTGTATGATGACAACAACATTTCCATTGATGGCAAAGTTGATGGCTGGTTCACAGAAAACATTCCTGAACGCTTTTCTAGCTACGGTTGGCACGTAATTGCCAATATAGATGGACACAATCCAGAAGCCATTCGTGCTGCCATTTGCGCAGCCAAAGAAGAGCAAAGCAAACCTTCCATTATTTGTTGCAAAACACTAATTGGCAAAGGTGCAGCCAATAAAGAAGGCAGCCACAAAGTACATGGCTCACCATTAGGTGATGAAGAAATCACCGCCACACGCGCTCATTTAGGTTGGGAACACGAACCATTTGTTATTCCACAAGAAATTTATCAACAATGGGACGCCAAAACAAAAGGTATGGCATTAGAACAAAAATGGAACGACACTTTTGCTCAATATCAAACCAAATATCCAGAAAAAGCTGCAGAATTTTTGCGCCGTTTAGCAGGCAAGCTGCCTGAAAACTTTGATGCACACATTCAGGCAGCCTTAAACGATATTGTTGCCAAAGCCGAAAAAATCGCCACACGAAAAGCCAGTCAAAACAGCATTGAAATTTTGGCACAAGTGCTGCCTGAATTAGTTGGTGGCTCCGCCGACTTAACCCCATCAAATTTAACCAACTGGTCAAACAGTGTATCAGTGTTACCACAACAAGGTGGCAACTATGTTCATTACGGCGTGCGCGAATTTGCGATGTCTGCCATTATCAACGGTATGACGCTACACGGTGGCGTACGTCCATTTGGTGCAACATTCTTAATGTTTAGTGAATACGCACGCAATGCCTTACGTATGGCATCACTGATGAAAATCAACCCCGTTTTTGTATTCACACACGATTCCATCGGCTTGGGCGAAGACGGACCAACACACCAACCCATAGAACAAATCGCCACTTTACGTATGATTCCCAATATGGCGGTTTGGCGACCTTGCGACACGGCTGAAAGCCTGATTGCTTGGTCAGAAGCCATTAAAGCACGTCAAACACCAAGTTGCTTAATTTTCAGCCGTCAAAATTTACCATTCATCACTCGTGATGAACAACAACTTGCCAATATTCGTCGTGGTGGCTACGTATTACGCGCAAGCAAAGCAGCAAAAGCCGTTTTAATCGCCACAGGTTCAGAAGTAGAATTAGCCTTAAACGCTCAAAAAGTTCTTGCAGAACAAGGTATTGACGTAAATGTTGTTTCTATGCCATCAACCAATATCTTTGACCAACAAGACGCAGCTTATCAACAAAGCGTGCTGCCTGAAAATCTACCGCGCATCGCCATTGAAGCAGGCACAACATCAGGCTGGTACAAATACGTTGGTTTAAACGGAAAAGTCATCGGTTTAGACCGTTTTGGCGAATCAGCACCTGCCAACTTATTGTTTAAAGAATTTGGTTTCACCACAGAAAACGTTGTGGCAACCGTTAAACAATTGATTATCAGCTAAACCATCAGCGAAGCTGCCTGAAAAATCTCTTTCAGGCAGCCTTAAAGCTTTTTTTATCCACACAAAAAAATGCTATAATTTAACGTATTTTTTTTGATTGACCACACAAACAAGAAAGCACATTATGGCTCTTATCGTTCAAAAATATGGTGGCACATCAGTCGGTTCACCAGAACGCATTAAAAATGTTGCCAAACGCGTTGCCAAAACACGCGCACAAGGGCATGACGTAGTCGTAGTTGTTTCCGCCATGAGTGGCGAAACCAACCGACTGGTTGCTTTGGCTCATGAAATGCAAGAAATCCCTGACCCACGCGAATTAGACGTGGTACTTGCCACAGGCGAACAAGTTACCATTGGTCTTTTGGCGATGGCATTAAAAGACATCGGCGTAGATGCACGAAGCTACACAGGCTGGCAAGTTGCTGTACGCACCGATAACGCACACAATAAAGCACGTATTGAAAACATTGACGATGCCAAAATGCGTGCCGATTTGCAAGACGGTCGCGTTGTTATCGTAGCAGGTTTTCAAGGCGTAACTGCTGATGGCAACGTTTCCACACTCGGTCGTGGTGGTTCTGACACTTCTGCCGTTGCCCTTGCGGCTGCCTTAAAAGCAGATGAATGTCAAATTTATACAGACGTTGATGGCGTTTACAGCACCGACCCACGCGTTGTGCCAGAAGCACGCCGAATGGACACCATCACCTTTGACGAAATGTTGGAGCTAGCCAGTCTTGGTTCAAAAGTGTTACAAATTCGTTCGGTTGAATTTGCAGGAAAATACCGCGTTCGCCTACGCGTGTTAAGCAGTTTAGAAGAAAACGGCGAAGGCACATTGATTACCTTTGAGGAAGATGAAAATATGGAAAAAGCAGCAGTATCAGGCATTGCCTTTGATAAAAACCAAGCACGCGTCAACGTACGTGGCGTTCCAGACAAACCTGGCATTGCCTACCAAATTTTAGGTGCAGTTGCTGATGCCAACATTGAAGTAGATATGATTATTCAAAGTGCAGGCAGCGAAGGCACAACCGATTTCTCTTTCACTGTTCCACGCAATGACTACACACAAACCATCAGATTATTAGAAGGTTTGCGCGACAGTATCGGTGCGATTGAAATCAGCGGTGATGACAGTGTATGCAAAGTATCTATTGTTGGTTTAGGTATGCGCTCACATGTTGGCATTGCCGCGCAAATGTTCCGCGCATTAGCCGCTGATAACATCAATATCCAAATGATTTCTACTTCTGAAATCAAAGTTTCTGTTTTGATTGATGAAAAATATATGGAATTGGCAACACGTGTCTTACACAAAGAATTTGGTTTAGATAAAGCGTAAACTCTTTACCAAAAAGGCTGCCTGAAAAAATATTCTTTCAGGCAGCCTTTTTTATCGTTTAAAACAATGCCAACAACAATATGATGATTGATGTGCCTATTTGTTTTTCACTGTTTTGTAATCAATAATGAAGTAATGAAAAACATTTTTTCCAGCTTTTTCCGCTATAATCTTGCCACTTTTCATTTTATTTTTACTTCCTATGAAACTTTTTCAACGTATTTTTCTGATTTTTTGCTTGGTGATTCTGTGTACCATGATGGTCGCCAGTTTCGTGTTTGCAATGGTGCGCGATAATTTCAATCGCAAATACAGTGAACAGCAACGTGCGATAGAAACCAGCTTGCTGACCAATGCGCAAATTGTGTTTCAAACACAAGGTGAAGAAGCCACAGAAGCTTATTTTAAACGTCTTCGTTCCAATCCTATTGCCAACAATATTGTGTTGATTGAAATTGAAGAAGACGGTGAATACGAAGATATTTTGGATCGCAATGTTTCAGAAGCGGAAATTCGTTACGCCTATAATTACGCGCTTACACACAATGATTCTTCACGAACTTTGTTGTACACAGACCCTTTTAAAAAAGAATATCTTTTTTTCGTTCGGCATTTTGACCAAGAACGTGCGCTCACTTTTCAAACGGGTTTAATTATTCCAGGTTTACCGATTGCTCCTGTTTGGCATGAATTTATTGTATTGGGAACAGTGTTAATTGTCGGTTTACTATTAGCCTATTTAATTGCCGCCAATATTGCACACCCCATTAAAATTTTAGAAAACGGTATGAACCGTTTAGCAAAAGGCGATTTAGATGCACGCGTATCGCAGCAATTAAGTGAACGTAAAGATGAATTAGCGGTTTTGGGTGGGCAATTTGACAAAATGGCGGCACAATTACAAAAACTGATGGCAAGAGAACGCCACTTATTGCATCACGTTTCTCACGAAATGCGCTCACCATTAGCACGTATTCAAGCCATTTTGGGTTTACTTCAAGCGCGTCCTGATAAACAAGCAGAGTATTTATCACGTTTAGAAAGCGAAGTGAACCGTATGGATAATTTGGTGGGTGAACTTTTGACTTTATCGCGTTTAGAAACGTCCAACGCACCATTAAATAAAGAACCATTAACCATTGTGTCGTTATTGGCACAACTGGTAGACGAATGTCAAGAAATTGCCCAACAAAATCAACAAACCTTGAATTTAACGATTCAAGGAATGAACGATAATAATCGTTTTGATGGCAATGAAAGTTACTTATACCGCGCATTTGATAACGTCATTCGCAATGCTATGAAATACAGTCCTTCAGGCAGCACGATTGATGTCAAAATGTATGAAGATCGTAAAAACTTACGTATTGACGTAACCGACAATGGTCCAGGTATTAAAGAAGAACAATTGGCACATATTTTCACAGCGTTTTACCGTGCAGACAGTAGTGGCAACAGTAGCGGAACAGGTTTAGGTTTAGCGATTACCAAATACATTATTGAACAACATCAAGGCAAAATCATCGCTGAAAATGTTCAGCCCAACGGTTTAAAAATGAGTTTTGTGTTGCCCAAAACCTATATTAAAAAGTCCGCGTAAAAATTTCACAAACTTCGTTTTACCTTCGCCTTGTGGCTCGCAGAAACTTTTTTTTGATTTCGTCAAAACTTCGTTTTGGTGTGTATAAATAAGTAAGCACGCATCAATATCAATAATGAATAATAAAAAAATTCAGGCTGCCTGAAACCTTAAAAATGTTTTTCAGGCAGCCTGAAACCTTTGTAGAACTCGTCATTCTGAATTTTTCAGGTGTTTCTTTAAGGATTAAGATTGCACCATAATTTTACCGAAACGATGACTGTAATCCCTTCCCATTTTGGCGATGGTTAAGGCAGCCTGAAAAGCTGCTTGTTGATACAAATCGGCAATAAATGCTTGTTGCGTGTGCAATTGCGCCACTTCGCCTTTATCCATCGCCTCACGAATCGGTAATGATAAAGGCAGTTGTGCCAATAATGGTACATTCAACGTTTGCGCTAATTGTTTGCCACCATCTTGACCAAATAAATGTTCAGCGTGTCCACAATGACTGCACACGTAAATAGACATATTTTCTATCACGCCTAAAATAGGAATATTCACTTTGTCAAACATATCAATGGCTTTTTTGGCATCTAAAAGCGCAATGTCTTGTGGCGTGGTAACAATAATCGCGCCTGTTACAGGTATTTTTTGCGCCAAAGTCAGTTGAACATCGCCAGTGCCAGGTGGCAAGTCAATCAATAAATAATCTAAATTATCCCATTCGGTTTGAAACAGTAATTGATGCAGTGCTTTCACAATCATTGCACCACGCCAAACAATAGCTTGTTCAGGCTGTACCAAAAAACCAATGGACATAATTTGTATGCCATCTTGGTTGATAACGGGCAACATATTCTGTTCACGCGATTCAGGCTGCTGGTCTGCAACGCCCAGCATAATGGGTTGACTAGGACCATATAAATCTGCGTCCAAAACGCCCACACGTGCGCCCATTTTTTGTAAAGATTGTGCGAGATTAGCGGTGGTGGTGGACTTGCCAACACCTCCTTTGCCTGATGCAATCGCAATAATGTTTTTAACACCTTTAATGGTTTCTACGCCTGTTTGAACTTTATGCGTGAGAATATTGTGTTCAATAGTCAGTTGTACATTTTGTTGCGTTTCTTGACTGATGGCTGCCTGAAAGTAATCGTGTAAATGTTGTGCTGGAAAAGGAAACGACAACACAACATTCAGGCAGCCTGATTGTTGTTTTACACTTTTTACTGCATTTAAACTGGCAAGCGTTTCTTGACAATTGGGCAAGGGTAGATGTGCAAATGAATGAGACATAATGGTGTCCTATTTTAGTTAGGTGGTGTGTTGAAATAAGTAAAGTTGTTATAATACGATGTTTTTTATTTATTGTTTCGCATTATGTTTTTGAATTCTACCAAAAAACCAACGATAAAGCCTAGTCAACCGAAATCAGCACGAAGTCATCCCAAAAAAGCAACAAAAACGATGACACCGCCAAAAGCCATTGCACCTGCAATGGATATGCCCAATTACAACGACTATTTTCAACGTGTAATGGACAACACCAAATGGTTAGTAGGCGTATTGGCAACGCTGTATTTTGCACTTTCACTTTGGCAGTTTGATATGCGCGATCCATCGTGGTCGCGTAGCGTAGGCGTGCGTGAAAATATAAGCAATTGGGGCGGTATACTGGGTGCCTATCTTTCAGATATTGCTTATTATTTATTTGGTTACTCCGCTTGGTGGATTGTCTTTGCGTTGGTGATTTTTTGGTATCGTCAACTGCGTTTATTGATGCATCGTAATGATGTGCCTTATCACGGCTTCTTGGCAACGGCTGGTGTGATATTGTTGCTTTTAACCAGTCCAATGTTGGAATTTTTTGTGTTTGGCGACGCTTTAAAAGAACGTTTGCCATTAGGTGCAGGCGGTTGGATTGGTTCTTTGCTTTCAGGCAGCATTACTCAATTTTTAGGTAGTGTTTTAGGACAGTTTTTGGTTTTAGTAATGGCTTTATTGGCCATTACATTTGTGGTGCAAATTTCGTGGGCAAACTTCGTAGAATGGATAGGGAGTGGTTTAGAAGGAAGTGTGAAAAAATTGTATCACAAGATATTGGACGATGAAGAAAATACACAAAATCAAGAACCAGTTAAAGAAAATAAAGAAAAAACATTATTACTTCAAACACGTGAGAATAATAGCAATCGTCGTAAATTAAAAGTAACTTCTGCAACTGACACAAAAGCAGAAACCCATCAAAGCAAACCCAAAACCAAACCCAAAACACCTAGCATAATTGCACAAAAAAATGATGATGGCAGTTATCAGCTGCCTGATGTTTCTTATTTGCGTCAACCCAAAGCACAACAACCCACAGCCAGCAATGAAGATTTACAACGTTGCGCCGATTTAATTGAAACCAAATTGGCAGAGTTTGGCATTGAAGTAAACGTGGTCAGTGCGCAAACAGGTCCTGTGATTACGCGTTTTGAAATTGAATTGGCAAAAGGCGTAAAAGGCAGTCAAGTAATGAGTTTAAGCCGTGATTTAGCGCGTGCAATGTCTATGCCAGCGGTACGCATTGTGGAAACCATCGCAGGTAAAAACACAATGGGCATTGAAGTACCCAATGAGCATCGTCAAGAAGTCTTGTTACAAGAAATTTTCACTTCCGAAGTATTTGTTCAGGCAGCCTCAAAACTAACGGTTGCACTGGGTAAAGATATTGCAGGTTCACCAATTGTAGGCGATTTAGCAAAAATGCCACATTTATTGGTCGGTGGTATGACAGGTTCGGGCAAATCCGTGGGCGTGAACGCAATGATTATGTCGCTATTGTTTAAAGCCACGCCAGAAGAAGTGCGTATGATTATGATTGACCCGAAAATGTTGGAATTATCGGTATACGAAGGCATTGGGCATTTGCTGTGTCCAGTGGTTACCGATATGCGTGAAGCGGGTAATGCGTTGAATTGGTGTGTGGCTGAAATGGAAAAACGCTATCGTTTATTGTCGCACGTTCGCGTCCGCAATTTGGTCAGCTACAATGAAAAAATTCAGGCAGCGCAAGCAGAAAATAAACCGATTTATAACCCATTTAGTTTAAATCCTGATGAGCCTGAACCTTTGGAAAAATTGCCTTATATTGTGGTGATTATTGATGAATTAGCGGATTTAATGATGTCGGCAAAAAAAGCGGTGGAACAACCCATCGCACGTTTGGCACAAAAAGCCCGCGCCGCAGGTATTCACTTAATCATTGCCACACAACGCCCAAGCGTGGACGTGATTACAGGCTTAATCAAAGCCAATGTGCCAACTCGTATGGCGTTTACCGTTGCCAGCCCAATTGATAGTCGCACCATTTTAGACCAACGTGGTGCAGAAGATTTGCTCGGTCAAGGCGATTCACTGTTTTTACGTCCAGGCGTTGTTGACCCCATACGTCTACAAGGCGCGTTTGTCAGCGATGATGAAGTTTTGCAAGTGGCGCAGTTTGTCAAATCACAAGGCGAACCAGAATATGTGGACGGTTTATTAAATGGTGTTGCCGAACAAGAAACCAATACTTTTATCAATCCTGAATCGCAAAACGGTAGCAAAGACGAATTGTTTGACCAAGCGATGCAATTTGTTTTAAGCTCACAAAAAGCATCTATTTCTTCTTTGCAACGCCATTTGCGCATTGGTTATAACCGTGCAGCAAACTTGATGCAAGACTTGGAAGATGCGGGTGTTGTTTCTGCTGCAGAAGCCGATAACAAACGCAGAGTATTGATGCGTGCTGAATCTTAATGTTTCAGGCTGCCTGAAAACGTTTTAATAAGGAAATAAAATGCCTAAAATTAAAGTGTTACCTCACGAACAACTCTGCCCGGAAGGGGCAACCATTGACAATATTGCACAAGGTACAAGAATTTGTGATGTATTGTTGGAAAACGGTATTGAAATTGAACATGCGTGTGAAAAATCCTGTGCGTGTACCACTTGTCATATCATTATTCGCGAGGGCTTTGACAGTTTACAAGAACCCACAGAACTAGAAGAAGACTTATTGGATCAGGCTTGGGGTTTGGAAGCCGAATCGCGTTTAAGTTGTCAAGCGAAAATGGCGGATCAAGACTTGGTGATTGAAATTCCCAAATACACCATCAATCACGCACGTGAACACTGATGATTTATTCAACAAAGTTTTGCTGCCATTACGGATATTTTCAACGTTTTCAGGCTGCCTGAAAAAAAAAAGCGTACTGAATGTATAAAATAATGAAATTCAGTGTTTAAAAGCCAGTAAAAAGGTGGACAAAGCTGTCCACCTTGCGTTTGCTAATGAAATGTAACGCTATCTGGAGTCAATTTTTTCATTTCTCTCCACAATAAACAATAATCGAGATGTCCTTTACGACACAAAATCTCAAACGCACGCTTTTGATAGTAAAAAGTATTGACTTTGTCTTTTTGCATTGAATAATGTGTACTCAATTCTAGACAACTGCCTTCGTCCCCTAAATCACAATTTTTCTTATACAAAGCAATCGCCTTTTGTTTTTGATTGTTGCCGTCATAATACCTTGCTAATAATTCACAAGTGTGAAAAGTCCCTTTGGCACAATCTTTTTGGTACAAAGCAATCATTTGATTGCGTGCAGCACTGGCTTTTTGTGCTTGCTTGTTATAGGTATAGTGGTCAGCCAACATTTTACACGCTCTAAAATCATCTTGATAACAAGCATTTGAAAGCTCATCAACACTGGAAAATTTTCTTTCTGCACGTTGTTCACGCCCTTTGTTATCTATCCAGCTATCTGAATATTGAAAGCGAGGACGATGCCGATCCGTAGACGGTCCTGCCCATGTCAACACAGCTGAAAACATCAACAAGATGATGAATAATGTATTTTTCATTATTTAATCCTTTTTTAGGCTAGACAAATTAAACATTCAAGTGCAACACTTGGGTTGAAAGAAAGATGAGATAAGTAGTAGGCTTAATGTTTTTTAGTTAGAAAGGAGTATTATGGCTTACAAGCATCTCACCGAGTTAGAAAATACCACATACAATGGTATGTTGACAACAAATCCACATTAAGAAAAATTGCCATTGCATTAAAACGAAATGTATCGCTATTAGTCGCGAAATGACTCGTTGCAAAGCGGCAGGGTATTAAGTATTGCTTATTGTTTACACTGTTTGGTGTAAAGTTACCTAAAAAACGCTGCATAAAAAGCTGCCTGAAAACCCACTCAAAATCCTTTATAATACTCACTTTTATTGACCTTTCTATTTAAGGCTGCCTGAATATGTTGCTTGCGTTATCTTTAAAAGATTTTGTGATTGTTCAACAACTTCATCTAAATTTTCAAACAGGATTTACGGTATTAACAGGAGAAACAGGTGCAGGAAAATCCATCACATTGGACGCACTTTCATTACTCTTGGGCGACAAAGCCGATTATTCACAAGTGCGCGCAGGGGCTAATGATGCGCAATTGTCTGCCTTATTTGATTTAAGCGAATTGCCACATCTTGCGCAGCAATTGCGCGAACAAGGTTTGCTTGATGAAGACAGCACCGAATTATCCATTCGCCGCATTATTGATGCCAAAGGCAAAAGTCGCAGTTTCATCAACAATCAGGCAGCCACGCTGGCGCAACTCAAAACCATTGGTTCTCAACTGATTGATATTCACGGACAAAATGCGCATCATTCTTTAAACCAAGAAAGTGCGCAACGTCATTTATTAGACGCGTTTTCAGGCAGCCTGAATTTGGTGGAACAAACCAAAATTGCTTATCACAATTGGCAACGCGCATGCAATGCGCTTGATGATGCAAAAAATCAAACAGAACAACTGGAAATTGAGCGCGAACGTTTAGAATGGCAGTTTAATGAATTAGAACAACTTGGCACGCACGATGGTGAATGGGAAACTTTAAGCGCACGCTTTGACACCTTATCGCATGCAGCGGAATTATTACAAGCAGTAAGCGAAGCGCAAGAATATATTGATGGTGATGACGGTATGCAAACCTTATTGTCGCGCTGTTACCGCACCTTGCAACCATTAAGTGATATTGAGCCACGTTTTACCGAATGTTTAAGCTTATTGGACAGCGTAGAAGCCGAATTAAGTGAAATTACACACCAATTGGGACGTGTTGAAAATCGCATAGAAATCAATCCAAACGAATTAGCCGCACAAGAAGAAAGAATGCGTGAAATAATGAGTATGGCGCGAAAATACCGTATTGAACCCAATGAGCTGCCTGAAAAACAAAACAGTATTCAGGCTGCCTTATTAGATTTAGAAGCCGCTGCCGATATTGAAGCCTTACAAAAAAACGTAGACGAAACGCACGCAATTTATCAACAAGTCGCGCAAAAACTTTCACAAGCACGTCAAAAAGCCGCTAAAAAATTAGGCAAAGAAACCACAGAATATATGCAGCAATTAGCAATGAAAGAAGCCCAATTTCATATTGAACTATTACCCACTCAACCATCAGCCAATGGTTTGGAACAAGTTCAATATCAAGTTTCCGCCAACAAAGGCACGCCACTTCGTCCATTAAATAAAGTCGCATCGGGTGGTGAATTGGCGCGAATTAGCCTTGCTTTACAAGTGGTTACCAGCCAATACACGCAATTGCCCACACTGATTTTTGATGAAGTAGACAGCGGCATTGGTGGCGCAGTTGCCGAAACGGTTGGCAAAGCCTTGCACACATTAGGGCAACAACATCAAGTGTTAGCGGTTACCCATTTACCGCAAGTTGCTGCCTGTGGCGACCATCATTGGCAAGTGGCGAAACACAGTCAAGGCGAACAAACCATCAGCAATATTTGCATCTTAACCGAAACCGAACGCATTGATGAAATCGCACGTATGCTGGGTGGCGAAGTCATCACCGACACCACCAAACAACATGCCACCGAAATGTTAAAAATGGCACAAGCTGCCTGAATTATTGTTACCGAGTATGTATTATGTCAAAAATCATTCCCATTATTAGCGAACCCACCAAAACCGCACCAAAACCTTTGTCCACATTGCGCATTTGGATAGAATTCTTGCGTTTGCCATCTCTGCCGTTATCGCTTTCAGGCGTAGGTTTTGGCAATTTTTGGGCATACAAAACAGGCATATTTTCGTGGTCAGTATTTTGGTTAAGTTTGCTCACCACTGTTTTCTTGCACCTACTCACCAATGTTGCCAACGATTACGGCGATGCGCCACACGATAAACGCGTCCAAGGATTGTTGGCACACAACAAAGTTCGTTTACAAGACTTATTTTGGGCAATGTGTACACTCACCGCATTAAGCATTATCAGCGGACTTGCCTTAATTGCCGTTAGCCCATTAAGTTCCGCCATTATCTTATTGATTTTAGGCGCGTTAGCCATTGTTGCCGCCATCACCTACACCGTTGGCAAAAAACCCTATGGTTACTATGGTTTTGGCGATATTTCCGTATTACTGTTTTTCGGTTTTTTAAGCGTATTGGGCAGTTTTTACGTACAAACAGGAATGTTTCAGGCAGCCCTATTACTGCCTGCACTTGCCATTGGCTTATGGAGTGTCGCCATTTTAAACATCAACAATATGCGCGACATCAAAAGCGATGTACTCGCCAAAAAACACACACTCGCCACCAAACTCGGTTTATACAAAGCCAAACTGTATCACTTCGCGATATTGCTCATTGCCCTATTCAGCTGGAGCATTTTCGCGTGGCAACAACGAGATTGGGTAAGCGCGTTACTGACATTAGGCTTCACCATTGCCAATATCCACATCACCCATTTAAGCACGCGCCAACCCAAACTTTTTGACACCGCAATGCAATTTATGACATTTAGCATCATCGGCATTGTGTTATGCTTTTTGCTCACCCCTTTAAAATAAAACACATTTTTTAACTCACTTTTTCAGGCAGCCTGAATGAACGCTATTCAACTTCAACACACCGCGCAAGTCCTATCGCAAATGCTCACGTTTAAACAACCTGCTGACATTGTCTTGTCGCATTACTTTCGTGAACAAAAAAAACTCGGCAAAAACGACCGCCACGAAATTGCCGAAACAGCTTTTGCCGCCTTGCGTCATTACGAAAAAATCGCCACTTTTTTGCAAGAACCATTTAAACAAGCACGCAAAGCCGCATTAGCCGCACTGGTTTTAGGCAGAAGCACCAATATTTCACAACTATCCGATTGGATTGAAGACGAAGAAACCACGTTTTTACAACAACTCAAAGCCCATAAAAACGAATATTCAGGCAGCCTGAACACACAAGCCGAATTACCAGAATGGTTAATTTCACGCCTATCCACTCAAATGAGTGAAACAGAAATACTTGCATTTGGACGCAGTGTAATGAACGGCGCACCTTTGGACGTGCGCGTCAACAGTTTAAAAGGCAAACGCGACAAAATCCTAACGCAACTGGCACAAGAATTTGAACACGTCAACGCCACCCCATTCGCGCCACACGGCATTCGTTTTACCAATAAACCTGCCTTAAACAAACACGAACTCTTTTTAAACGGCACATTAGAAATTCAAGATGAAGGCAGCCAACTTTTAGCACAACTTTTAAGCGCGAAACGTGGCGAAATCATCGTAGACTTTTGTGCAGGGGCAGGAGGCAAAACCCTAGCCATTGGCGCACAAATGGCAAACAAAGGACGCATTTACGCTTTTGACATCGCCGAAAAACGCCTTGCCAACCTAAAACCCCGTATGACACGCGCAGGACTGACCAACATTCACCCCGAACGCATTCAAAACGAACACGACCCACGCATCGCACGTTTACGCAACAAAGCCCATCGCGTTCTAGTAGACGCGCCCTGCTCTGGTTTAGGCACTTTACGGCGCAACCCAGATTTAAAATACCGCCAAAACAACGACACCATCAATCAACTCCTAACACAACAACAATCCATATTACAGGCAGCTTCGGATTTAGTAATGGTAGGCGGACGTTTAATTTACGCCACGTGTAGCATCTTGCGCGAAGAAAACGAAGACCAAGCAGCCAATTTTTTAGCCAACAATCCCCAATTTATTTTAGAAAACGCCAGCGAAATACTCGCCGCGCAAAAAATTGATTTAAACACAGGCAACTACTTAAAACTCAACACCGAACAACACCAAACAGACGGCTTTTTCGCCGCCGTGTTTAAGCGACAAAAATAAAGAACAAAACAATGAACAAAAAAGACCTTATTCGCTGGTTAATCGTACTCATCATTCCAGCCATCACCATTATTTACTTTCACTTAATTCCAGCCAAAGACAGCACCGAACACCTTATCAACGGCATTATCTTGGCATGTGAAGCCACCTTTTTATTTAAATTCATCTTATTTGCCATCATCGGACACCATCTACGCGGTGAACATCAAGAGAAAAAACGACAATATTTTTTATTTATCCCCATTATCTTATTGATTTTATACACCATTTACTATTTTCAGACAGCCTAAAAAATCATTACCGTCATTGCAAGCGTGCGTAGCAGTCGTGGCAATCTCCTTGTCGCTGTGTCAATTTGGTGCGTTTCCCATAGCAGGGAGATTGCCACGCTCGCTTTACTCGCTCGCAATGACGGTTTAGGGTTCGGTTTGCGTTGTAGGGTCTTCGACCCACCATTGCACCGTTAGGTGCAAAATCAATGTTTGCATTATCTGTAATAATATTTGTGTTATCAACGCCTGTCGGCGTTGTTGGTGGGTTGGAAACCCACCCTACGGCGGTATTGTTATTTTGTTTCAGGCAGCCTGAAAAATCATTACTGTCATTGCGAAACTGCGTAGCAGTCGTGGCAATCTTTTTGTCGCTGTGTAAATTTGGTGCGTTTTCCATAGCAAGAAGATTGCCACGCTCGCTTTACTCGCTCGCAATGACGGTTGGGGGTTCGGTTTGCGTTGTAGGGTGGGTCTTCGACCCACCATTGCACCGTTAGGTGCAAAATCAATGTTTGCATTATCTGTAATGATATTTGTGTTATCAACGCCTGTCGGCGTTGTTGGTGGGTTGGAAACCCACCCTACGGCGGTATTGTTATTTTGTTTCAGGCTGCCTGAAATTGTTTT
>JAFSQZ010000098.1 GCA_017446355.1 Neisseriaceae bacterium | reverse complement strand
CAATTTTGTGCGCATTCGCCCGAAACTTGCCAAAACGCCTTACGCGATATTATTAAAAACACTGCCAAATTTGCCGTGCCGCGTTGGTCATTAGACGGCTGGTTGCCCAAAGCCGAACCAGGTGCATTAGCCGCACGCAATTTATTCGGCTATCGAGACGGTTCAGGCAACCCCGATATATCCAACCCCAAAACCGCCGATGAAGTATTATGGACAGGTGTCGCGAAAAACAGTTTAGACGAACCGAAATGGGCGAAAAACGGCAGTTATCAAGCGGTTCGGTTAATCCGCCAGTTTGTTGAATTTTGGGACAGAACCCCCTTGCAAGAACAAAACACCATTTTCGGACGCGAAAAATACAGCGGTGCTCCTTTGGGACAAGAAAAAGAAAGCGACACGCCCAACTACACAGGCGATTGTCGCAGTGATGAAGGCAACTGCGATGGCAAATCCATTCCCATAGACAGCCATATGCGTTTAGGCAACGCACGCACAGGCGACTGGCAAAAACACCGCATTTTACGCCGACCATTCAATTATTCATTAGGCTTGGCGAAAAACAAACAGTTAGATGTCGGCTTGTTGATGATTATCTACCAAGCCAATTTAGATGACGGCTTTATCTTTGTGCAGAACGCCATGAACGGCGAACCTTTGGAAGAGTACATTCAACCATTCGGCGGCGGCTATTTCTTCACCCTACCTGGTTTTCAAAAAGGCGAATTTTTAGGACAGGGAATGTTTGATATATAAAAAAGTTTCAGGCTGCCTGAAATGGCATATTTTCAGTTTTCAGGCAGCCTGAAACCTATGCTGTCATTGCGAGCCTTAAACAAAGTTTAAGGTGTGGCAATCTTCTAAATACGGAAACGATAAGGCAAAAACCTTTTCAGGCAGCCTGAAAAGTTTTAATTGACCTAAACGATAAGGAGATTGCCACGCCGTGTATTACACGGCTCGCAATGACGGTATTTTTTATGCTGCCTGAAATCGTTTTGTTTTATGCAAATTTGCGGTTTGCTTGGTGGGTATTTCGCCCCACCCTACGGCGGTTTATTGTTTTTCAGGCTGCCTGAAAACCCTAAAACACTCGTATTCTGAACTTTCCACAAAAAAGTAAAACATCTTATTCTTTGTTTGATAAAAACACTTCGCTTACACTCAAAAATAACGAATAGCAATGAAGTTAGCGTTTACCCATATCTTATAAAAAACACTGCCAGCACCAAAACAACATCATATTGTCTTAATGGCAAGCAGTGTTTAAATAACAAAAATTAAAAATTATTTAATTTGGCTACCAATAACGCCACCCAAAGCAGCACCACCCAAAGTAGCACCAGTGTTACCACCAATTGCATGACCGATGGCACCACCCACTACAGCACCAGCCACAGTATTTTGCTGTTGAGTAGACATACTGCCGCAAGCTGTTAAAGAAGCCGCAACCAACACCAATGCAGTGGTTTTCAATACTAATTTTTTCATCATTACACTCCTCATATACAAAGAAAACAAGCTGCCTGAAAACAACATTTCCGTTCAGGCAGCATACGAAACCAGACTAGATAGGCGCACGGAAAGTTTCATGGCAAGATTTACAACTTGCACCTGTTGCACCAAAAGCTGGTTTAATCTCTTCCAATTTACCCGTTTGAGCAGCAGCATTTAATTTATCCACTGCTGCAAAGAATTTATCTTGTTCTGCTTTAAAAGCATCGGCTTTTTCCCACACAGCAGGTAAAGAATTACCATTACCTTGTGCATCGCTTTGGAAATGTTCAAAAGGCACTTTAGCATCCGCAGCAAATTGCGCAGCAGCTGCTTTAAATTTTTCCGCTTCAAAAGCTTCTTCACCGCTCACCATTTTTTTCATACTAGAAAAATCAGGCATAAAAGCCTTAAATGCAGTGGCACGTTCTTTTGCAACAGGACCAGCAGGATTAGAAGGCGCACCTTGTGTACCGCACGCGCTTAACACAACACCAGCAAGAATAGATAACACAATACGTTTCATGGTTGAATTCCTTATAATGAGTTTATCGTTATTCAATAAAAACGTTGTCGCACAAATAAAATAGCGACAACACAGTAAAAAGCAGCCATATTATATCTGATTTAATGTAAAGAAAAGCTAATAAATAGCAATTTTGCTTATTAGAATAATTGAAAAACACAACGAAAAATTATATTGACATTACACCAATCTTCACAACTTTAATCATTACTCACGCTTACCCATTATTAACACCTTACAAAAATTTCAGGTAGCCTGAAAAAAGTAGAGTGGTTGTTCAATCCAGTATTTCCGCTATTTGCTAGACAGGACAAACATTCTTATTGTCAATCCAATCCTTATCAAACTTGCGGTTTAACGGTAATTGAAAACCACTCTACAATTTTTTGTAAAACTTTTCTCCAAACTATTTTTTGGCATAACAAGTTTTACAGTGTTTTCTAACGATATCTTTTTTCCATTTGTTCGCGCTCAAATAAATCGGCGTAACTGCCTCTATTATGAGCAAGAACATACCATTTTCCGTTTCTTTTGTTCATAGCAATAACGGCATCTTTTTGTGCTTTTTTATGATTGCTGTAGTCGGATTTATAATGAACGACACAATAAAATTCATCGGTGTATTTTGCGTCTTGGGTGTTGCCAAAACCTAGCTTACAGCGGTCAACTTTGGTTACGGTCAAACATTTGTCTTTGGGGTGAAAAATATATCTATCTGTTCCATCATCGTTAAGTGGACCAGAAATCGCATTGCCAACACCACCTTTTGCTGCGATATCAGGGTTGCGTCTATTAAAGTCTGCATGATAAGCAAGCCAAGGACCGTCAGACATTCTGGCTCCTATTTTTTCATAAGGATTGCAAGAAAAATAGGTCAATCCTTTTTGCATAGCAGGTTTGGCTTCATCAAATGCTTGTTTCAAGATAGCGATGGAACCATTGTATCGCAAAGCTGATGCTAATGATTTAGCTTGTGCGGCGGTTTGTTGATTACCAGAAGTGCTGCCTGTAACACCTGCGATGGTGCTACCAAAAAGACCACCAGTTAATGCTTGAGAAGTTGAATTGAATGCTGAATTTAATTCAGTTTGAACTTGTTGTAAGGAAGAATTAATCTCTGCGCAGCCTGTCAAAATAAGAGAAATCAATACTGCGCTAATAACGGTTTTGCGGGGGGGGGGGGGAAGTTGTGTTTCATCATTTTTTCCTTTAAACAGGTGGACAAAGTAATTCTTTGGATTATAACAGAAAAAAAAGAAAGCAAACATTCTGTTTGTGTTTTTGATAATGTTTTCAGGCTGCCTGAAAGCATTACTTTATCGCTATTACAAAACTTTGCAAAACAATCTTCTTATTTCAACAGAAATCGTGTGGTTGATTTTCTGAAACTTGAAAAAGATTGCCATAGTTTACGCTCGTAAACTTCGCAATAATGCTTAAATAAACTTTTCAGGCTGCCTGAATAAAACTCGCACAAAACTTTGCCACAAAATGCTTTAACACGGCAATTTTTTGTTTTGCTAGATGATTATCGGCGTGAGCATAAACCGAAAATAATAAAACAAGTAATGATAAATAGATTTTCACATTCAAATTTCTCTCATTATTTAATGTTATTCATCAGCACTTGATTTCTGAAATGCGTTTTTTACAATGATTTCAATCTATGCTTTGAGCAAGTCTTGTAATTCACCTGCTTCGTACATTTCCATCATAATGTCTGAACCCCCAATAAATTCGCCGTTTACATAAAGTTGTGGAATGGTTGGCCAGTCGGCATATTCTTTAATGCCTTGACGAATATCGTCATCTTCTAATACGTTTACGGTTACAAAATCAGTGCAACCTGCGGCTTGTAGAATTTGAACAGCGCGTGCAGAAAAACCGCATTGTGGAAATTGTTTGCTGCCTTTCATAAATAAAACGACTTTATTGCTGCTAACTAATTCTTTAATTTTTTCTTGTGTATTCATTTTGATTTCCTTTGTTGATGTGTAAAAGCTGCCTGAAAAAGGCTTGTTATTCAGTGAGTGTGCCTTTGGTTGACGGCATTTTGCCTGCCATTCGCTCATCGTGTTCAATCGCCATACGCAAGGCACGACCGAAAGCTTTGAAAACGGTTTCAGCTTGGTGATGGGCGTTGCTGCCACGTAAATTGTCAATGTGTAATGTCATCATAGCGTGATTGACTAAACCGTGAAAAAATTCGCTGAATAGGTCTACATCAAATTGTCCAATTCGTGCGCGTGAGAAGTCTATGTGGTATTCCAATCCTGGACGACCCGATAAATCTAACACAACTCGGCTTAATGATTCATCTAAAGGAACATAAGCATAACCGTAACGGCGAATACCTAGTTTATCGCCTAATGCAGCTTTGAGTGCTTGTCCTAACGTGATGCCGATGTCTTCTACGCTGTGATGATCATCAATATGGGTGTCGCCTTTGCAAGTGATGTTTAAGTCAATTAAACCATGTCGCGCAATTTGGTCAAGCATATGTTCTAAAAAGGGAATGCCTGTGTCAAACTGTGCTTTACCAGTGCCGTCTAGGTTGATGGAAACGGTGATTTGGGTTTCACTGGTATTACGTGTAATGGTGGCTGTTCTCATATTATTGGCTTTGTTTGAAAAGTTTCAGGCAGCTTGATTGCTTTCAGGCTGCCTGAATGGTTTAGTGAAGTTCGCGATAAAGGCTGTCTAACCATTTTTGTGCGTTTTTGCCTGTGTAAGCTTGTCCTGTTTGGTCAAGCAAGTGAATGCGTTGTCCATCTTGCAAAGGTTCCAAAGCAACAAAAAATTGGGTATTGTCTTGTTTGGTTACAGGCTCATCTTTGCCACCAAACAAGCGTCCGAAGAAACCTTTTTTTGCCTCTTTTTCATTGGCTTGACGAATGGCTTCGCTGGCACTTTCCGCTGGACGCACCACAAAAATACCGCGTTCATTAACAAATTGTAAAACAGTTAAACCGCTACGATCCAACGCGGAAGCAACACGATTAACGTTGCGTTGTGGGTCGCCATAAACGATGACGCTGTTGCTTTCACGTTTGGCAAATGCTGTGCCTTCAGTTTGTGCGGCTTGTTGCTGAATTTGTTGGTTAACAGTGGCTTCGTCCATACCGATGTATTGCATAAAACGCGCTAAAAACGCTGCTTCTAAATTGGGGTCGTTGGGACGTGGTTGCCAAGTGGTGCTGTCTTCGTTTTTGCTGGTGTATACTTCTTCTAAACCTTTGTGGGTGAAGAAAATATCTACGCCGTTATTTCTGTTGCGTTCTATACGAATTAAGAATTTATCGCGTTCGCTGGTGCTGTATACACTGCCTAAACCGACCATTTCAAAAACTTTACGTAGACCTTGATTAGGTAATTTCGCGCGATTTTCTGCCCAATCTGTTTCCATTAAACCTGCTGCTGGCTCTTCGGAATAAATGGTAAAACCTGATTCTAACCAAAACGCACGTAAAAGTGCCCACATTTCATTAGGAGTTTTGTCGTTAATCACCAACCAGCGTTGTGTACCACTGCGTTCAATGTGTGCATTTTTAACCTGTGTCAACACGTTATTATTGCTTGCTGCCTGAACGTTTCCTGTTTGATTATTGCTTACATCAGCGGGTAAACGATATAACTCGCCATTGCGTGGGTCGTTTAAATCAGGTGGCACTTCTAACTGCACAATTTTTTTGTTTTCAGATTGATAATCTAATTTAGGCAAATCTTGTTTGTTGCTGGAACAAGCCGTTAAAACAAGGCTAGCTAGGATAGCAGTAGTTAAATATGTTTTCTTCATAACCATAACTTTATTAAATGAAACAAATTAAATGAGTTGCGCTTCTTTTAAGGCTGCCTGAACTTTTTCGCGACCACTTTGACTTAAAGGCATAATAGGTAAACGAACATAATCTTCACACAACCCCAATCCCAACAAAGATGCGGCATATTTTGGTGCAGCTGGGCTAGGTTCACAGAACATTACATCATAAACGGGAATAAGTTGGTCGTTTAATTTTCGTGCAGCAGCGATTTCACCATTCAGCGCGTGGCGACACATTTGCGCAAAGGCTTTTGGCGCAACATTGGCTGCCACAGAAATCACTCCGTGTCCACCGCAAAGCATAAAAGGCAAACCAGTTGGGTCATCACCAGAATAAATCATAAAATCTTTTGGCGCGGTTTTAAATAAAGTTAACGC
Source organism: Neisseriaceae bacterium (assembly GCA_017446355.1). Lineage (GTDB taxonomy): Bacteria > Pseudomonadota > Gammaproteobacteria > Burkholderiales > Neisseriaceae > RGIG3394. The sequence continues at coordinate 3,089 of JAFSQZ010000098.1, read as the reverse complement.
GCGTTCAATATCGCCACTGGCTTCTTTCACCCCAACAATATTAGGAAGTTCTGCCAAGCGCAAAATGACTTCATTGCTCATATTCACCACAGTGCGTCCTGGCACATTATAGATAATCATCGGAATATCGGCGGCTTGGGCAATGGCTTTAAAGTGTTGATAAATACCTTCTTGAGAAGGTTTGTTGTAGTAAGGGACAACAGATAAAGTGTAATCTGCGCCAAGAGATTGGGCAGCTTTTGAAAGAAAAATGGCTTCTTCGGTATTGTTTGCGCCCGTGCCAGCAATAACAGGGATACGTTTATTCACGTGTTGAATCGTTGCTTCAATTACTGCCAAATGGTCGTCCACAGAAAACGTTGCGGATTCACCCGTTGTACCCATAGAAACGATGGCATCAGTACCGTTTTCAATATGCCAATCAATAAGTTGATTCAGTTGCGCGAAATTCACGCTACCGTCTGCATTCATTGGTGTAATCAGTGCAACAAGGCTGCCTGTAAGCATAAGTTCACCTTCATTATTCGGTTAAACAGAAAGTTAATAATTGTAACAGTCTTTATTTAATGTGCAAAATCTTAACGTGAAGTTTTGTCATTGATTAAAGCTGCCTGAAGAAATTCAGGCAGCTTTGTAAAAGAAAATTCGCAAGAAAAAGCGTTATTTACAGCTAATGCCTTTCATTTTGCCATTTGCCAATGGAACGGTACAAACCGTTTTATTGCTACCCGAAATGCTTAATTGGTTAGCATTGCCAGAAATTTTTAAAGGTTCTTTAACGCCTGAACCAATGGACGCGGCAGCAACGCTGTTAATCAATTTATCATCAGTAATGCCTGATGTATTGCTGCTGATTACTGGATCTTTTGCCATCGCTGGTATGGCAACTAAAAATGCAAATGCAGTAAAAAGAAAACGTGTGTTGTTCATTGTTTTTCCTTATGTTTTTACCATCGTGTTAACACGCGAAACGATAATGTACGCTATTTTAATGATTTTGCCTATTGTTTTGCAGATTTTTACTTTGTATTTTCTGTTATTAACGCTTCACAAAGAAACGTATTTTCTTCATTTTTTTACACTTTAATTCAGAATAATGCATTGAGCAAAGATTTCAATTTCTTAAAGTGAAGTTGTCAATACCCTATTGTGTGTGGTATTGTTTCAAGTCGGTCAAATGATTGCAAGTCATTATATTTCTCTTTCTGACCTTACATTATGTTGCTTATTTCAGCTTTCTTTCAAGCCATAATGTATTTAAAACTTAATCTACTTAATCCACCCTGCCTGAAAACCGTTTAAACACTGTTTAAGAGGATAAAAAATGAACTACCCTACTCGTCAAATGCCAACTACTCGTATGCGCCGTATGCGCCGTGATGATTTCTCACGCCGTTTAATGCGTGAAAACACCTTAACGCCAAACGATTTTATTTATCCTGTATTTGTGTTAGAAGGCAAAAACCAAGAGCAAGAAGTTGCATCTATGCCCAATGTAAAACGCCAAAGCATAGATTTATTATTGAAAACCGCTGAAAAAGCCTGCACACTAGGTATTCCAATGTTGGCATTATTTCCTGTGGTTACCCAAAACAAAACCGCCGATGCCAAAGAAGCTTATAACCCAGAAGGTTTGGTACAAACTGCCGTTCGCACTTTGCGTCAAGAATTTCCAGAATTAGGCATTATGACCGATGTTGCCCTAGATCCCTACACATTAAGTGGTCAAGATGGTTTAACCGATGAAACAGGTTATGTATTAAACGATGAAACTGTAGAAGTTTTGGTCAAACAAGCATTAAGCCACGCAGAAGCTGGTGCGCAAGTAATTGCACCATCAGATATGATGGACGGTCGTATTGGCACTATTCGTCAAGCATTGGAGCAAAACAAGTATATTCACACGCGCATTATGGCGTATTCTGCCAAATATGCTTCTGCATTTTACGGACCTTTCCGCGATGCAGTCGGCAGTGCAGACAATTTAGGAAAATCCAGCAAAGACCAATATCAAATGGACCCTGCCAACAGCAACGAAGCCTTACACGAAGTTGCTTTGGATATTGCCGAAGGCGCAGATATGGTGATGGTTAAACCAGGTTTACCTTATCTAGACGTGGTGCGCCGCGTAAAAGATGAATTTGGCGTACCCACTTATGCTTATCAAGTTTCTGGTGAATATGCGATGTTGCAGGCAGCCATTCAAAATGGTTGGTTAGATGGTAACAAAGTGATTTTAGAAAGTTTGCTGGCATTCAAACGCGCAGGCGCAGACGGTATTTTGACTTATTTTGCACTGGAAGCGGCACAGTTATTGCAAGCACAATAATTGTTATCAAAAGGCAGCCTGAAAAACCTTAACAAACACGTTATTACGAATGTAGTAATCCCCTTATTTTTTAAAGTGTTTTCTTTATGGTTGGGAGATTGCCACAATTCGCTTTCGCAAACTTCGTAATGACAGTTTAATAACCCTTTCAGGCAGCCTGAAACCTTAAAAAAGCGCGTCATTGCGAGCATTAACAAAGTTAATGCGTAGCAATATCTTGATTTAAAGAAACATTTCTTTATAACAACCAAGATGTTTCAGGTTTTGGCTTTCACCAAGCATTGTTTCAGGCAGGGCAAAATTTACAACATTAAGTAAAAAATTAAGTCTATTTTCTTGTTTGTTGCTGAAATGATTTGCTACACTTATCGGCAGTTTCAGATTGTATGAGCCATAAAGGCGAAGCTAAACTTGGTTTTTGGTTTTAATTTTTATCAACAAAAGCCAAATTTTTTAATATTTTCAACAAGATAGGATTGATAAAATGTTTCATTTAAGGTATAATTATGCGCAAACAGCAAACAGCAAACAGCAAACAAGCATAACTGCTTAACTTCTTTTTTCTTATCTTTCAGGCAGCCTGAAAAAACGCCTGTCATTGCGAGCCTGATAAAATCAGGCGTGGCAATCTCTCCAGTACGAAGAACGCACCAAATAATTTCTCGAACACTTCTCCCCTTAATTCTCACCATTTCCCTTTTATCACTCACCGCCTGCGGCACTTTAACAGGCATTCCTGCGCATGGGGGCGGTAAACGCT
>JAFSQZ010000097.1 GCA_017446355.1 Neisseriaceae bacterium | reverse complement strand
TTTAATACGCAGCCTGAAAAAGCACTGGTAGATTTAAGCGAATTTTTGCAACACAGCAATTTAGGACAACTCAATCCTGAATTTAATCAACAGTTTGCAACATTTTATGAGCAAACCGAAAACGCGGAAACCCTAGTTGACCAAGAAACCGCAGCACAAATTATCCACGCCAATCACGAAGTTTCGTTAACCGATGAAACCGCAGAAATAATATTATTAGGCAATGTGATTGACAAAGAGAATTTTGCTAAAATAGAAAGCATCACAGCAGAAAACGAAGACGACTGGGCAATACACGACACCGAAACAATGCCTGATTGGCGAGATATTGAAGGTGATGATGAAGATGATGACTGGTTGATTTAATAATGAAAAACAAAACACGCTGTAACAGCGTGTTTTTGTTTTCAGGCTGCCTGAAAAATCACCAGATAATAATAGCAACCATCAATTAGCATAAAGCTATCTATTTCATTTTTATTTTTGTATTGTTGAAAACAGCAAAATCAGGCATAGTATCACCCTTATTTTACAACACAGACTTTTCAGGAGAGAAAAATGTCAGTATTAGTTTCAAAACCAGCCCCATTCTTTTGTTGCGACAACAAAACCTTTCCAGCCGTTTTGGGCAATGGCGAAATTGTTGAAAATTTCAACTTCAAAAAAGCCACACAAGGCAAATATGCTGTGGTGTTCTTTTATCCAATGGACTTTACTTTTGTGTGTCCGTCTGAAATTTTGGCGTTCAACAATCGTTTAGATGAATTTAAAAAACGCAATGTTGAATTGATTTCCGTTTCTATTGACAGCCAATTCACCCACAACGCATGGCGTGAAACCCCTGTGGAAAAAGGCGGTATCGGCAAAGTGGGCTTTACGATGGTTGCCGATGTGAAAGGCGAAATCATTCGTGCCTACGATGTAGAAAGCGAAGGCGGCGTGGCATTCCGTGGTTCGTTCTTAATCGACAAAAACGGCGTGGTACAACACCAAGTGGTGAATAACTTGCCTTTGGGTCGCAATGTTGATGAAATGTTGCGTATGATTGACGCTTTGCAATTTACCGAAGAAAATGGCGAAGTCTGCCCCGCAGGCTGGCACAAAGGCGAAGCAGGTATGAAACCAAATGCAGCAGGCGTGGCTTCTTACTTGGCAAGCAATGCTCAAAAACTGTAATTTTCAGTTGTTTATCAAAAAAAGCACTCTTGGGAGTGCTTTTTTATTTTCAGGCTGCCTGAAACTTTGCAAAATCTCATTTTTTTCCATTCGTTATTTTGTCAGAATAACGAGTTTTGCAAAGTTTTTAGTCAAATAAGGCAATCAATCATTTAAATCAGATGTTTTAGGCAAGGCATCAAACCATTTTTCAGCTACTTTCTCCATTTCTTCAAGTCCTTGTTTTTTTAAGCTGGAAAACAGTTGTACCGAAACGGCTTGTTTTTCCATAAAAGGTTTTAAACTTTTTTTCACGGCTGATAAAGTTTTGAGTTGTTCATTTTTGGACAGCTTATCGGCTTTAGAAAGCAGAATATGCACGGGTTTACCTGTTAATGCAAAAAAATCCAACATTTGCTTATCCAGTGTTTTTAAAGGGTGTCGCGCGTCCATAATCAACACCAAACCAATCAATTGTTGGCGCGTTTGCAAATAATCTCCCAACAATTTTACCCAATGCGCCCGCACATTTTCTGGTACTTGCGCATAACCATAACCTGGCAAATCCACCATAAAATGATGATTGGTCAATTCAAAAAAATTGATGTGCTGTGTCCGACCAGGTATTTTGGAAACAAATGCCAAGCGCACGTGATTGCACAAAGCATTGATGGCACTGGATTTTCCTGCGTTAGAACGCCCAACAAAAGCAATTTCCGCGCTGGTGTTGGGTAAATCTTTCAAATGATTAACAGTAGTAAAGAATTTAGCGTTTTGAAATAAGTTCATTTTAATCTGTAAAATAATGCAAATTTAGTATAGAATAACACGTTTAATCCATTATCGGTTTTTATTTTTTGTTGTCAATTACAATTAAAAACAGCAGGCTGCCTGAAAACGCATTGCCTGATTATTTTAGGAGCATTTCCATGAAACGTTTAACATTAGCAGCAGCTTTGATAATGAGTAGTGTTGTTGTTGCTGCGCCTGTGAATTTAGAGCGTGGCAAAGCAGTTGTAGACCAAGTGTGTGCTGCTTGTCATGGTACCGATGGCAACAGTGGTATTGCGACGTATCCACGATTATCTGCGCAACATACTAACTATGCCACTAAAGAAGCTCTCGCAATTAAAAAAGGCGAACGCAAAACTGGTGCAGCAAACGAGATGTTAGTGCAGGTTCAAAATTTAAGCGATGAAGACATTATCAATGCATCTGCTTATTATGCTAAACAACTTGCTAAATCAGGTGAAGCCAATCCAAAAGCCAATCCTGAATTGGGTGCAAAAATTTACCGTAGCGGCATTCCTGAACGCAACGTACCCGCTTGTATGTCTTGTCATGGTGCTAATGGCGCAGGTATGCCAGGTGGTGGTACCAACATCGTTGCTTACCCACGCATTGCTGGTCAGCATGGTACTTATGTGGAAACACAATTAAAAGCTTATGCTTCAGGTGAACGTGTGAGTCCTAGCGATATGATGAAAGATGTTGCTGCTCGTATGACTGATGAAGATATGAAAGCTGTGGGTAACTTTATTCAAGGCTTGAAATAAGTTTAATTGCTTAATCGTACAAGCTGCCTGAAAAGAAAAAATCGTTCAGGCAGCTTGTTGTGTTTATTGATTGGATATTGAGTTTTCAGGCTGCCTGAAAATTTTGCAAACTTTATTTTTATTACTGTTTTATCGTCATCTTGAATAAAACGAAAAATCTTTATATTTATTTGGTCAAAATGACGAGTTTGTGGTAAGTTTCGCAAAGATTTTAGTAAAACTTGCTGTATATTGTGATTCATAATGACTTCAACATCTCTTCCTAAAAAACGTTCACTTATTCATCAACCATGGTTTGCTTTTTTAAGCTCCATGCGTTTTGCTGTTTCTTTACTTGCTGTTTTAGCCATTGCTTCCGTCATTGGCACCGTTGTGGAACAAAACCAGCCGATGCAAAATTATGTGGTGCAATTTGGACCATTTTGGGCGGAGATTTTTCACTTTTTAGGCTTATTTGACGTATACGCTTCATCGTGGTTTGTACTGATTATGTTGTTTTTGGTCATCAGTACCGCATTATGTGTTTGGCGCAATATGCCACAATATTTGCGTCAAATGCGCCAATTTCGCTTAAATGCCACAGCGACTTCTTTATCATTGATGAAACACAGTGCAGAATTAAATACACAACATTCAGGCAGCCTGAAACCTGAAATTATAGAAAAATATTTAAAAATCAATGGTTTTCAAACACAATCACAAACACGTGAAGACGGTAGTTTCATCATTGCTGCCAAAAAAGGCGCGATGAATAAATGGGGCTACATTTTGGCGCATTTAGCCTTAATTGTGATTTGTTTAGGTGGTTTAATAGACAGCAATTTATTGCTGAAAATAGGGATTTTATCAGGCAAAATTGTGCCAGACACTCAAAGCATTTTCGCACGCGACTTTAAACCTGAAAGCACATTAAGCACACGCAACCTTTCATTTCGTGGCAACGTAGAAGTTGTGGAAGGGCAAACCATAGACAAAACTTTTATCAATGCCGACAAAGGCTTATTGTTGCAACACCTCCCTTTTACGATTGAACTGAAAAAATTTCATATTGATTTTTACGACACAGGTATGCCCAAAGATTTTGCCAGCGATATCGTGGTAACCGACAAACAAACAGGCAAAACCATTGAAAAAACCATTCGCGTCAATCACCCTTTAACCGTAAACGGCATCACCATTTATCAATCCACTTATGGCGATGGTGGCTCACCCATCACATTAAAAAGCTGGAATTTACGCGGTATTGGGCAGCCTGCAAAACTACAAGCTTCATCGCAGCAACAATTTCCTTTAGATTTAGGGGAAAACAGACAATATCAACTAGAATTTGGCGAATTACGCGTTTTTAATGTGGAAAATATGGCAAAAGAAAACGCGCTTGTTGGCAACAAAATTCACGAATTGCGTCAAGTTAAACACGACAAACAACTGCAAAATGTCGGTCCCACCATCACTTATAAAATTCGCGACAACGCAGGACAAGCACGACAATACGTCAGCTATATGCTTCCTTTGGAACGTGAAGGTTCGTGGTATTTTGCCACAGGCGAGCGCGAAGAACTCAATAGCGACTATCGCTGGTTAATGTTGCCCGCCGATGAAAAAAAAGAACTGGCATCATTTATGGCATTACGCGATTTACTTTTGCAGCCTGAAAAACATCAACAAATCGTTGCCAAAACCATTTTATCGGTTAATCCAGAAGTGCGCCCACAATTTAAAATCGCCGTAGAAAACCTATTGCGACAATTTGCGCAAGGTGGTTACATTACCATCAACGAATACATTGCCAACAACGTCCCCAAAGACCAGCAAGAAGCCACAGGCAAATTTATGTATCAAGTACTTTATGGCGCAATGGACATCGCACTCACCCAAGCCCTACAAGACAACCAGCTGCCTGAAATGCCCAAAGGCGAATTTCGCAACACATTCTTATTCAACAGTATGGACGGCTACACAGCACTAACACGTTTCAAAGCCCCCATTTTGCTGCAACTGGAAAACTTTAAACAAGTCAATATGTCTGGTTTACAAACCACCAAATCACCAGGTGCAACTTTGGTTTATTTCGGCTCAATATTACTGGTTTTAGGCATTTTATTTATGTTTTACATACGCGAAAAACGCGCGTGGGTATTGTTTGAACATCAACACATTCGTTTCGCAATGAGCAGCCGCTATGAACGCGACTTAAATCAAGAATTTCCACAACGATTAAATGATTTAAATATGCTGATGAAAGATTTAAGTGAAACTGAATAATAAAAATGAAGAACCTTGTTTACATTTTTTGTGTCTCGCTTAAAGACCACTTAAAGACCAATTGAACAATTTTTTAACCTCGTCAAAAACACCAATAGACACAGCAAACTGTAGAAAATACTAACGTTGTTTACACTTTTTAAACCAATACTTTTGTAAGATTTGAAATTGTTTTTGGGGCTAATCTACGTCAGCCCCAAGAAGAAAATCGGTCATTGCGAACGAGCGCAGCGAGTGTGGCAATCTTTTTAAAACGCGTACCGCTTTCAGGCTGCCTGAATGTGGTAATGCATCATTCTGAACCGTAGGCGAAGAATCTTTGTATGGATAAGTGAGATTCTTCACTTCGTTCAGAATGACGGAACGTTGGCTGCTTGAAAAAAACAGCAGAAGTTTTTAGACTTCCGCTGTTGTTTTGTCAAAAATCAATCATCTTCATAAGACCAATGACCTGAAACAATAATGGTTACAATCCTATCATAATGTGTCCAGACTTGTGCACCAATCTCTTCAAACTCATACACATATTCAGGTGGCTCATCTTCGTGAAAATCTATGACATCCACTTCTCCAACATAATCGGATTGAGTGATTTTTTTAAACTCATCTATTGTTAATCCGATTAAGTTAATATTTTTATAAATCAGTTCCTTATAGCAAAAGATGGTACGGATTTTACCATCTTGAATACTCAAAAAATGACTGTTTTTTTTAATATCATTATCTCCAAAATGATATTCATCATTGTTAAAATAACCTTTTTTATAAATATAATTCAATAAGTTATCAGAATATTTTTCTACGTCATCATCTAATTTAAATATTCCCACTTGCTCAAATGGAACAAAATTCATTTTTATTGGATTTTGTTCATATGTCCATAAACCAGAAACAATAATATCGATAACTTTATTTTGATAAGTTCTAATTTGCAATCCTAAACAATCAAAATCATAAATATATTTTATTTTACCATCTCGATCTTTCATTTCATAAGCTTCGCCCATAAAATTACTTTGGGTTATTTTTTTGAAATCATTGAGCGTTAATCCAATTAAATTTACATTATTAAAAATAACGCTTTCATAGCAATAAATAGAACGAATTTTCCCATTTTTTACTTTTAAAAAATGAGTGTTTTGATCAAATTTATCAGACTTATGATAATAATCATCTCCGCATTCGTCGGTTTGAGTATGAAAATATTTTGATAGTATTTTTGTATAATTTTCTACATCATCATCAAGTTTGAACAAACCTACGCTTGTAAAAGGAATAAAAGTCATTTCCATAATTATTTACCTTTCATACTATGATTTTCACCCTTTTGTTTTCTTTGAGCATTTCTTTGAGCATTTCTTTGAATATTTCTTATTTTTGTTTCTATTTGTTTTCTTTCAGCACGACTTAACCCACTCTGATTAAGCTTTTCCTGCAATTTCTCAATATTTTTTTCAGCTTTCGCCAACGCACGCCCAGCATCACCGTGTGCTTCATTTTTAGAACTATTAGCAGCTTTTTTCCCAACCTTTTTCGCCGCATCAACGGCATCACTTACTTTATCCGCCGTTTTAATGGCTTTTACAGGTTTAAGGAAAACGCCAGCGGCAGCGATTGCGTAATCTAAACCTGTTTGCGCTTCGGCAAAGGATTTGATGTCGCCATAAATGGGAATAAAATCTGATGCGATATCAACCCAATCAATGCTTGCATCTTGTGGCAAGCTTTCCGCTTGTGGCGGGGGCACTTCGCCAGTGTCTACATCATTATCTGCATTTTCAGGCAGGTTTTGGGGTTTCCGCTATTCATTATGAAATTAGTAAATAACTAAAACTCCCCGTTTTTCAGCATCTTCTTCATCACCTAATGATTCCAACATTTCCATAACGGTTACGCCGTTATATTTAATATTGACAAGTGCTTCAACGGTTTTGACAAGGTGTTCAGACAATTCTTTATTTGCTTCATAGAAACTAATAAAAAAATTTCCTTTACGATAGACTTCTGTATAGTTAATCCCATACCATATATCTTCATAACGAAATTCAATTTCATGTCCACAGTTAATATAATCAATTAATTCTTCTTTTGTCATTTGTTAATTGGTCTCCCTGTATTTTCACGATTAAAACCACCATTATTAGATGTATCAATGAAGTGTTCGTGGGGAACAATAGGGTGATGTTTTGCATTGCCATGATTTGTATAATCAATATCAAGATAAGCATTACCGTCAGCAAGAGTAGGGTGTGCAACTTATTGCACACGCGGTTAAATTTTACAATTAGATGTCATATGCAAGTACATATAACCATAGGAGTTAAACACGAGAGCAACAAATGCACCTACCCTACGCTTGCTTTACAAAAAACGGCAGAAAGGTTGAGTTTACCGTTGTTTGAATTTAAATTTTAGTATATTAAATCACCTCTTTTTTCGGCATCTTCATCCAATGATTCTAACATTTCCATAACAGTTACGCCGTTATATTTAATACTGATTAATTCATCAAAAGAGTACACATCAACTGGCTTTTGATAAAATTCACAGAATGAAAACCCATATTTATTTATTTCATACTCCCAATAAGTTATGGAATACCACTTGTTTTGATATTTAAATTCGATTTCGTTGCCTTCTACTTCTGTAAGTTGAAATAATTCTTCTTTTGTCATTTGTTAATAGGTCTCCCATTTTTTTCACGAATAAATCCACCATTTGAACTATCAATGGAATGCTCATGTGGAACAATTGGGTGTCGTGTTGCATTACCATGATTGGTGTAATCAATATCAAGATAAGCATTACCGTTGGTATCGTAATACCTTTCTCTCCGAAGATTTCCGTTATCATCTACATATTGACTAACTGAATTTGCGTCCGAAGTTTTAGGTGGTTTGGTGGTTGAAGTATTGCAGCAATCTACTTGTCCAACACTTTTTGACCCTGCGGAATTGTAATTTTCTGCCTTTCCAACCTTTTTCGCCGCCTTTGCTGCATCACCAATTTTATCCGCAGCTTTAATCGCTTTCACAGGTTTAAGGAAAACGCCAGCGGCAGCGATTGCGTAATCTAAACCTGTTTGCGCTTCGGCAAAGGATTT